>CAMFZO010000014.1 GCA_946006895.1 uncultured Clostridia bacterium
TGCGCTCCGTGTAAATGTAGGGAGCCATTTTGGGGTTCCATCTTCTGGTCTGGTGACCGAAGTGGACGCCTGCTTCCAGCAGGGCTTTCATGGATACGACTGCCATTTGTGTTTCTCCTTTTCGTTTTGACCGCCATTCCGATCATCTCCCCCGTCCACCGCAAGCGGCACTGGGACGGAGCATCCCGGAATGTGTGGTTTGGTAATGTCGTGTTTTTCACACGCCGTATTATTATAGCGTGTGTGCGACTGATTTGCAAGCATTTTTTTGCAGGAATCGCACGTTTTTTCTTCAAAAAAAGGGCCTTTTGTGGCGAGGAAGACGGCATTTGTCCAGATCTCCGTCCACCAGGATGATGTCGTCGCCGATACGGCGGATATTCTGCCAGGGAATGACGAATTCGTCGTGGCGGCCAAAGAGGCCGAAGCATTTGCCGTGACACGGAACGACGATGGCTACGATGCAGCCGTTCCTGCAGTCCACCTCCACGTCACAGACAAACCCGAGGCGGCAGCCGTCGCAGATATTGACGACCTCCTTGCATCTGAGGGAGGAAAAGCGGTTCCCCATGATCTCACCTACCTATTCATACTGTGACAGTCTATGCGCCGCAGGAGAGAAAAAGTACGGCCAAACGCCTTATGACTCATGCATTTTATATTTATCTATAGTGTTTTGCCCCAGTTGTAGGAACTTTTTCCTTGCAGCGGCGTCATAGAAACGGTATACTTAATAATATATGCAGAAAACGGAAGGAGAAGGCGTGATGAGAGGAAAGAACAAATGTAAAATTCTAAAACAGATCCGTCAAAAAATCGCAGATGAAAACGACATTCCGCTTGTGACGCGGGAATGCAGCTATCAGGGCGAGTGCAGCGGCACGTGCCCGAAGTGTGAGCAGGAGCTGCGCTATTTGGAGCAGCAGCTTGCCCACAGGCAGGCGTTGGGCAAGAAGGTCACCGTGACGGCACTGGCGGCGGGAATGATCGCCTCTCTGACAGCCTGCCCCGCTCCGGAGTATACGGACACGCCGTCAGAAAGCACGGCGCTGGTCACGGAGAATACCCAGCAGACAGACGATACTTTCTTCCAAACCGTCGGTATCGTGGACATATCAACGGAAGAAACTGAGGAATGTGACCCAAGCGTCTGTACGGAGCCACCAACACAGACGGACGAGACGGAAGAGCCCTTTGAGCTTGCAGGCGACGTTGCTTATGTGCCCGAAGAGTGAGCCGCTGTTCCCGCTTCTGCGCATTGCCCGCCTGCGGATGGAGCTCGACGGCGAGGGTGTGACGAGCCTTATCGCAGGTGCCGGCTGTCCGCTGGCATGTCGATGGTGTCTCAATGCCGCCGTATTGCGGCAGGCTCCCACACCGGTCACGGCGCGGGAGCTGTACGACCGGGTCAAGATCGACGACCTTTATTTCCGCGCAACGGGTGGCGGCGTCACCTTCGGCGGCGGAGAGGCCCTGCTCCACGCCGCCTTTTTCCGGGCCTTCCGGGAGGTCTGCGGCGATAACTGGCACATCTGCGCGGAGTCCTCGCTCCATGTTCCCCGTGGGCTTGTGGAAACTGCGGCGGAGACGGTGGACGGCTTCATCATCGACATCAAGGATATGAATTCTGGGATCTACCGCCGTTATACGGGCGGGGACGCCGGGCTGGTGCAGGAGAATCTGGCGTATCTGCTGGACAAGATCGGCCCGGAGCGCCTGCTGGTCCGCGTGCCGCTGATCCCCGACTTCAACACGCCCGCCGACTGCGACACCAGCGAACAAAGGCTGCGGGCCATGGGCGTTACCCGCATCGACCGGTTTTCCTACATCCGGCGGGAGGTCTAAGACACGCAGATGGCCTTGCGCAGAGAGGTAATGGCATTCTTTTCCAGCCGGGACACCTGGGCCTGGGAGATGCCCACCTCGCCGGCCACCTCCATCTGGGTCTTGCCGTCAAAAAATCGCAGGGAGAGGATCCGCTTTTCCCTGGAATTAAGGTTGGCGATGGCCTCCCGCAGAGCGATCCGCTCCAGCCAGCGCTCGTCGGTGTTCTTCGTGTCCTTCACCTGGTCCATCACCGTCAGCGGGTCGCCGCCGTCGGAATAGACCGGCTCATAGAGAGACACCGGCGCGGAAATGGCGTCCATGGCGTTGGAGACGGTCTCCGTCGGCAGCTCCAGACGCCCCGCAATTTCCTCCAGCGTCGGCTCCCGGGAGCTTTCGGTCATCATTGCCTCCTTGCACTGCAGCACCCGGTAGGCCGTGTCGCGGACGCTGCGGGAAACACGGATGGCGCTGTAATCCCGCAGATAGCGCTTTACCTCGCCCTCAATCATGGGCACGCCGTAGGTGCTGAAGCGGACGTTCAGGTCCGTGTTGAAATTGGCGATGGCCTTGAGCAGGCCCACGCAGCCCACCTGAAACAGATCGTCAGGGTTTTCACCCCGGCCCAGAAATTTTTGTATCACCGACAGAACCAGCCGCAGATTTCCCTCGATGAGCTGGTTGCGCGCCTCCTCGTCGCCCTGACGGGAGCGCTTGAGCAGCTCCACCATTTCCTCGTTTTTCAGCGTTTTCAGGCGGGCGGTGTTGACCCCGCAGATTTCGACCTTTCCCTGCATGAGAAGTCCTCCGTTTCATATTTCTGTCAACAGTATTTCCCAAGAAACGGTTTTCATTCGGAGGACCCGGCCCGCAGAAATTGACAGGCTGCCGGTCTCGTCAAAATTCGGCGCTTCGACGGAAGGCGGTGACTCGCGCCCTTTCGTATATTGTTACGTGTTTTTATTTTTTCGAGTTCATTGGAGAAAAAACCAACTTTTTCGACAGGTTCTGTCAGAAATCAGTTTACATAATTCAAAATTATCGGCTCTTTCCGGCCGTTATTGAAACCGAATATTCTTCGGGATTTGTGCAAATATGCAACGGGACGCTCCTGTCAGTCAGCGGCGGGACAGGAAAAAAATCACTTGTTTTTCAAGAGTTTTGCACATTTTGCACAGGCTTTTGCACAGTTTGCCCTGTGCAAAGAATTATCGCATACTCTGCATGGCTGGTTTACATAACCCCGTATCAAGAATTCTTACGGATTGTGCAATATTTTCCCGGAGCCATGTACCGCCGTGCTCCGCAGCCGCTACCGTGGAAGCCGCCTGTCCTGCTGTCCGCCCGATTTTTCGTCCAGCGCACATTTTTCCGGCCGTAAGTGCGTTTTTCTGAAAATTTTTTGCAAAAAGCGAAAAAAACTATTGATTTTACGCCATCTCCCCGCTATAATATATTTCTGCATGAAGAAAAACACGCGGTTTTATATACCATCACCGTAAGAGGAGGTGCAACCATGCCCAACATCAAGTCCGCGAAGAAGAGAGTTTCTCTGTCCCGTGCCGCCAACGAGAAGAACAAGATGGCCAAGTCCGCTCTGAAGACCACCATCAAGAAGTTCGACGCCGCTGTCGCTTCCGGTGACAAGGCCCAGGCCGGCGCTGCCTACACCGCAGCCGTCGCCGCTGTTGACAAGGCTGTGAACAAGGGAATCCTTCACAAGAACAACGCTGCCCGCAAGAAGAGCAGCATGACGCTGAAGATCAACGCTATGGCGTAAGCAAATATGGATTATTCCGCCTGACGGAGCTTCCGTCAGGCTTTTGCTTTATATATCACGCCTTGCCAAACGGCGGAAAATTGATTATAATTGTGTATATCAACAAGCAAGGAGGTGCGGTCATGGCGCAGGCCACCGATTCCATCCGCGTTCTGCCGGGCATTGGCCCGAAAAAGGCGGAGTTGTTCGCCAAGCTGGGCGTTACGACCCTGGCGGACCTGCTCCGTTTCTATCCCCGCGATTACGAGGACCGTACCCGGCTGCTGCCCATCGCCTCCCTGGAGGCGGACAGTCCGGCCTGCTTTATCGCCTCGGTGGTCACCAATCCCCAGACCTACCGTATCCCCAAGCCCGGCGGCAGGCATCTGGAATATACCAAGGTCGCTGTGGCAGACCACACAGGACGGTTGAATCTGACCTTTTTCAACGCCTCCTACACTGCCGGGCGTCTGCAGCGCGGCGAGACCTACTGCTTCTATGGCGCCCTGACCGGGGATTTTCTGGGCTATTCCATGACCAATCCCCTCTTTGAGCCGGCCGACGCGGCAGGGACGGTGACCCGCTGCATCATGCCCATCTATCCGCTGACTGCCGGCCTGACCAACAAGCAGGTCCTCTCGGCGGTCCAGGCGGCCATGGCGCGCTGCGGCGTGACGGAGACGCTGCCGGATTCCGTCCGGCAGACCTACAGTCTGTGCGACGCGGCCTACGCCCTCCGGGAGGTCCATATGCCCTCCTCCGCCGAGGCTCTGGAGGCAGCGCTGAAGCGGCTCACCTTTGAAGAATTCTATGTTTTCTCCGCCGCCCTTGCCCTGCTGCGGGCAAAGCGGACGGTATACACCGCCCCACCCATGAACACAGGCCGTATGGCGGTCTTTTATGATACCCTTCCCTTTACCCTGACCGGTGCCCAGCGCCGTGCCGTGGAGGAGATCCTGTCGGATTTCCGTTCCGGCAGACCCATGAGCCGTCTGGTCCAGGGCGATGTGGGCAGCGGCAAGACCATGGTGGCGGCTGCGGCGGCCTACTGCGCAGCGAATAACGGCCGACAGACGGCCCTGATGGCGCCCACGGAAATCCTTGCAAGGCAGCATTTTGACCGTCTCACCCTGCTGTTTTCGGCGCTGGGCGTCCGCTGCGCCCTGCTGACCGGCTCCCTGAGCCCCGCGAAAAAGAAGGAGCTGCGGCAGAAGCTGGCAGACGGAGAATTTGACCTGGTCATCGGCACCCACGCCCTTTTGACAGAGTCCACGGTCTTTTCCGATCTGGGTCTGGTCATTGCCGACGAGCAGCACCGCTTCGGCGTTGCCCAGCGGGCGGCCCTCCTGGCCAAAGGACAGCAGCCCCACCTGCTCATCATGTCGGCCACGCCTATTCCCCGCACCCTGGCGCTGCTGCTCTACGGCGATCTGGACGTATCGATCATCGACGAGCTGCCGCCGGGGCGGCTTCCGGTGGAGACGTATCTGGTCGACGAACGCTACCGCGTTCGGCTCAACGGCTTTATCCGCAGGCAGGCGGAGGAGGGTCACCAGACCTTTATCGTCTGCCCCTCCATAGAGGAGGGCGAAACGGAATCCCTGAAAGCGGCGGAGCAGTGGGCCCGGACCCTGCGGGACTCCGTCTTTCCCCAGCTCAGAGTGGCATTGCTCCACGGAAAGATGAAGGGCGCGGAAAAGGAAGCGGTCATGGAGGCTTTCGCGGCGGGTGAATACGACATTTTAGTCGCCACCACGGTCATTGAGGTGGGCGTGGACGTGCCCAACGCCACCCTGATGGTGGTGGAAAACGCCGACCGCTTCGGTCTTTCCCAGCTTCACCAGCTTCGCGGACGCATCGGACGCGGCGGCGCAAAATCCTACTGCATCTTAGTCTCCGACAATCAAAGCGCCGAGACCCGCGCCCGTCTGAAAGCCCTCTGCGCCACCTCCGACGGCTTCCGCATCGCCGAGGAGGATCTGAAGCTCCGTGGCCCGGGAGACTTTTTCGGCAGCCGCCAGCACGGTCTGCCCGCTTTCCGCATCGGCAATCTGGCTGAGGATCTGGAGCTGCTCAAGCAGGCCCAGCAGGCCGCCGCCGAGACCGTTTCCGGCGGCAATATGCCCGAAAGTCTGCGCTCCGCCGTGGAAAATCTCCTGCAAAACAGCGAATTTGCCATGAATTAGGGGAATTTGGAAAAATAAAGATTGTACAATCCGTTAAAATGTAGTAAAATATATCGACAGATTATAATGGAGGCATATCGGATATGAAGAAACCTGTTGTCTTAGTAATTATGGACGGCGTCGGCAAGGGCGACGGCGGCAGCGGAGATGCTGTCGCGGTGGCAAAGACGCCCAACCTGGACCGTCTTTTCAATACCTGCCCCTACACCTGGCTCAAGGCCCACGGCACGGCGGTCGGTCTGCCCAGCGACGACGATATGGGCAACTCCGAGGTCGGCCACAACGCCCTCGGCTGCGGCCAGGTCTACTCCCAAGGTGCAAAACTGGTGGGCGAATCCATCGAAAACGGCGCTCTGTTCGCATCGAACACCTGGAAAGAGCTGGTGTCCAACTGTGTGACGGGCGGCAAAGCCTTCCACTTCCTGGGTCTGCTGTCTGACGGCAATGTTCATTCCAACATCAGCCATCTCATCGCCCTGCTGCGCCGCGCCAAGGCCGAGGGCGTGAAAAAAGCCTACTGCCACATTCTCTTGGACGGCCGCGACGTTCCCGCCACCTCGGCGCTGGACTACGTGGACCAGTTGGAAAATGTGCTGGCGGAGCTGCGGACCGACGGCTGTGACTACCGCATCGCCTCCGGCGGCGGCAGAATGCAGATCACCATGGACCGCTATGAGGCCAACTGGCCCATGGTGGAGGCCGGCTGGCGGACCCATGTTCAGGGCATCGGGCGGCAGTTCTCCTCTGCCCGGGAGGCCATCGAGACCTACCGCGCCGAGCTTGGCTGCATCGACCAGGACCTGCCCGCCTTTGTGGTCGCCGAAAACGGCGCGCCCGTGGCAAAAATCGCCAATGGCGACAGCGTGGTCCTCTATAACTTCCGCGGCGACCGCGCTCAGGAGATCTCCCTGGCCTTCGACCGCAAGGACTTTGACAAATTCGACCGCGGCGACTACACCGGCGTCCACTTTGCCGGTATGCTGGAGTACGACGGCGACCTTCACATTCCCAACCACTACCTGGTCCAGCCGCCGGTCATCAAGAACACCCTGACGGAGCTGCTGTGCGCCAACGGCATCCGGGAATACGCCGTCTCCGAGACACAGAAATACGGCCATGTGACCTATTTCTGGAACGGCAACCGCTCCGGCAAAGTCGACGAGAGACTGGAAACCTACGAGGAGATTCCCTCCGACGTCATTCCCTTTGAGCAGGCACCTGCCATGAAGTCGAAAGAGATCACCGACAGCCTCATTGCCGCCATGGAATCCGGGAAGTACGACTTCCTGCGCTGCAACTTCCCCAACGGCGACATGGTGGGCCACACCGGCGTCATGGAGGCCGTCGTCACCGCCATGGAGTGCGTCGATGCCAGCGTCGGCCGTATTTTGGAAGCTGCGGACCGTCTGGGCTACACTGTCCTTATCACCGCCGACCACGGCAACGCCGACCAGATGACGGAGACCAAGAAGGGCAAGACCTCCATCCGCACGGCCCACAGCCTCAATCCCGTTCCTTTTATCGTCTATGACCCCGGTGTGGAGCATACCCTCAAAGAGGGCGCTTTCGGTCTTGCCAACGTGGCGCCCACGGTGGCGACCCTGCTGGAGCTGAAGGCTCCCGACTGCTGGGAAGCCAGCATGCTGTAATTTCTGCTTGCAATCACCATAAGGAGGTTATCTTATGATCCGCCGTGAAAATGAACTGGGCAGCATTGCTGTCAGCAACCAGGTCTACACCAAGATCGCGGGAAATGCGGCCACCAACTGCTTCGGCGTCAAGGGTATGGCCATCCGTTCCGTGTCTGACGGCCTGGTCCATCTTCTGCGCCGTGAATCCATGGCCAAGGGCGTTTTGGTCACCCCCAACGAAGACGGCACCATTTCCATCGACCTGCACATCATGATCGATCAGGGCGTCAACATTCCCGCCCTTGGACAGTCCATCGTCTCCGAGGTCCGCTATCTGGTCTCGCAGCAGACGGATACCGAGGTCAAGGAGGTCAACGTTATTGTTGACTCCATGATGCTCGACTGAGAGGCAGGTGGACACAGTGAGAAACAGAATCGACGGCACCGCCCTGCAAAAAATGCTGATTGGCGCTTCCGCCGTCATTGAGCTGCACAAGCAGCAGATCAACGAATTGAACGTGTTCCCCGTCCCTGACGGCGACACGGGTACCAATATGAGCATGACCCTGCAAAACGCCGCTGTGGAGCTGCGCAAGCTGTCTGCGCCCACCCTGACCAAGGCCGCCGACACCGCCGCTTCGGCGATGCTGCGCGGCGCCCGGGGCAATTCCGGCGTGATTCTGTCCCTGCTTTTCCGCGGTTTTGCCAAGTACCTGAAGGGCTTGGAGGACTGCGGCGGTGTGGAGCTGGCGGGTGCGCTGCAAAGCGGTGTGGATGCCGCTTATAAGGCCGTCATGAAGCCCACGGAGGGCACGATTTTGACCGTCGCCCGGGTGTCTGCCCACGATGCCGTGGAAGCGGCGGAAGCTGACGACTGTCCGGAGGCCGTGCTGGCCGCTGCCGCAAGGAGCGCGGCGGAGTCTCTGGCTCAGACCGTCCATCAGAACCCGGTGCTGGAAAAGGCCGGTGTTGTGGACGCAGGCGGCAAGGGCTGGGTCTATGTGCTCGAGACTATGCTGGCCGTTGTCCGGGGCGAGGAGATCGACATTTCCGCAGCGCCGGAGGCTCCCGTCAAGGAGCAGGCGGACTTTACCGACTTTGACACCGAGGAGATCACCTTCGCCTTTGATACGGTCTTTATCGTCCGCAAGGCCCGGGAGGATATCGACCTGACCCCCCTGCGCAGCTATCTGGACACCATCGGCGACAGCATCGTCATCGGCGAGGACGACGAGGCCTTCAAGGTCCACGTTCACACCAACATCCCCGGCGACGCGCTGACGGAGGCGCAGAAATACGGCGCTCTGGAGCTGGCGAAGATCGAGAATATGCAGATGCAGCATGACGACCTTGCCGCCGGCAGAGCTGCCCGCAGCACCGACGATCTGGAAAAGATCGAGGAGGAGCTGGAAGCCGGCGAGACGATCGCTCCCGCCGAGAAAAAGTACGGCATGGTGGCCGTCTGCGCGGGCAAGGGGCTTGCCGATGTGTTCCGTGAGCTGGGCGCCGATAACATCATCGAGGGTGGCCAGACCATGAACCCCTCTACCCAGGACATTCTGGAAAAGGTCAACGCCACCCCCGCCGAGATCGTCTTTGTCTTCCCCAACAACAAGAACATCATCATGGCCGCTGAGCAGACCATTCCCCTGACAGAGAAAAAAGTCATCGTCATTCCCTCCAAGACCGTGCCTCAGGGCGTTTCGGCCATGCTGCTGTTCGACCCGGACGGCGAGACGGAGGACAATGTGGCCGCTATGACGGAGGCTTTGGGTTCCGTGACGACCATGCAGATCACCTATGCCGCCCGTGATTCCGACTTTGACGGCCACGACATTCACGCCGGTGAATATCTGGCCCTCTACGGCAGCGCCCTCTTCGGCAACGACAGCGACCTGGACAAGCTCCTGCGGGGACTTGCGGAGAAGGTCGGCAGCGAAGGCCGCGAATTTATCACCATCTACTACGGCGCGGACATTGACGTCGAAAAGGCTCAGGCAGCCGCGGAGATCTTTACCGCTGCCTGTCCCCAGGCTGAGGTCACCGTGATCGACGGCGGCCAGCCGGTCTATTACTATCTGATCTCCGCCGAATAAAGAACAGGGGAACGGCCCGCCGTTCCTGCGAAAAAGAGGAGTGACCGCTATGCAGACCGTACTCGTGACTGACGTTCGATACCGTACTGCATTGGCGGTCATTCGTCCTTTGGCAAAGGCGGGCTGCCGCGTCGTGGCGGTGCAGACCCGGCAAGAGTCGCCCCAGTCCCCTGCTGCCTTTTCTTCCCGTTATGTGAGCCAGCGGGTTCTTTTAGACGGCTCTGTCAAGGACGAGGACTATGTCCGGCGTCTGCTGGAGCTGTGTAAGGCCCAGCAGGGCCGCCCGGTGCTGTTTCCCATCGGTGCCGACACGCTGGCGGCTGTCTCCCGGCATCTTAAGGAATTTCAGGCAGTCTGCGACTGTCTGGTGGCCTCGCCGGAGGTTTTGGACGCCGCCAACGACAAGCGGACGGTGGCCCTGACCGCCCGACAGAACGGCGTTCCCGTGCCGGAGGAATACGATGTCTCCGCCGGACTTCCCGCCTTTCCCGTCATCATCAAGCCCCGCTGCGGCGAAAAGCTGGGACTTCACGCCGAGCAGCGCTACCAAAAGGCGGAAAATGCCGACAAATTCCGTGCCTCCTATGAAAAAATGGCCGCCTACGACCCCGATCCCGTGATCCAAGAGCTGATCTCCGGCGACGGGCAGGGTGTCTGTCTGGTCATGGACCGCGAAAGCCGTCCGGTCAGTGTATTCTGTCACCGCCGCATCCGCGAATATCCCATCTCCGGTGGCCCCTCCGCCTGCTGCGTCAGTATCTATGACGAGGCTCTGGTCAGCCATGCAGTCAAGCTCCTGCAGGCGCTGCACTTTGTCGGCATCGCCATGGTGGAATTCAAGGGTGACCGGGTACTGGAGATCAATCCCAGAATCTGGGGCAGCTTCCCGCTGACCGATATCTGCGGCAGTAATTTTGCCATGGATTACGTCCGCGCTGCAACGGGAGAAGCATTCTCCGCTCCCGACAACAATTACCGGCGCGGCAGGCGTATGCGCTTTCTGCTCAACGACACGCTGGCCTGCCTGTCCTATCTGCGCCACGGAAGACCCGCCGCCTTTTTCGGTGGCCTTGTGGATATTTTCCGCGCCAGGGAAGCCCTGTTCCGCTTTACGGACCAGAAGCCCTTCTGGCGCTATTTGTATTTGACGCTGCGCGGAAGGGGGAACGGTCAATGAACTGCCGTCTGGATCTGCACCTGCACACTCAAGCCTCCTCCGACAGCCGCATGACCCTTTCCCAGGCTGTGGCTGCGGCAAAAAGACGGGGTATCTGTGCCCTGGCTGTCAGCAATCACAATTGCTGCGCGCCGCAGGAGGTCTTTGACAAGCCTCTGCGCGACGGCGTCCTTCTGATCCCCGCCGTGGAGTATTCCACCGAGGCAGGGCATCTGCTGGGTCTGTTTCTGCAAAGGCCCTGCCGCTGTCCGGATGAGGAAACGGGCAGGGTCCGCTTTTCTGATGCGGCGGCGGCCATCCACTCCTCCGGCGGTCTTTGTGTCCTGGCCCATCCCTATGAGCTGACCCGTCACAGCGTGGAGGAGATTTCCGCGCAGATCGCTCAAAACGAGCCGCTGCTCGACGGCATCGAAATTTTCAACTGCCGCGCCACCAAAAAGCGCGCCAATGCCAACGCCCTTGCCAAAGCAGCGGCAGAGCGCTGTAACAAGCCGATGCTGCAGACCGCCGGAAGCGACGCCCATACACCGGCGGAGGTGGGACGGGCCTATGTGGAGGTCACGGCGCCGGAGCTGACTTTGGATGCCCTGCGGGAGGCTCTGTGCCGTCCTGTGGGTTATGCCTGCGGCAAATGTCCCCATATGGCCCTGGCCAAGAGCCAGTGGACCCTGCTGCGCAAAAAAAAGCGCGGCGTCAAAGCCTGCGTCCGCTGGCTGCTTTTCGCCGCCGTCTGCTGCCTGAGAAGTGTGAAAGGAGTATTTCAATGAGTACCTTTGTCCGTCTGGGAAAGAAAGTGAAGCGTTTTGCCAAATCCGTCCTGCTGCCCGAGCCAAAATGCTGCGTGACCTACTGCCGCCGCATCGAGCGGGTCAAGACCACGGAGCGGGTCTGCGCCATGACCTTCGACGACGGGCCTATGGGTCTGCCGACATCGCCGGACCTCTTTGACGGCCGCTGTCTGACGGATGTGCTGCTGGACACCCTCTCGGAGTTCAACGCCAAGGGCACCTTTGACGTCATCGGCATCACCGCCGACAACTACCCCGACGCTGCCGGCGCACCGGGTACACCTGCCTGGGGCGGCACGGCCTACGACCACTACCCTGCCTTTGAAAAGGACAGCTTCGGCGGCGCCGTCAACTGTCCGCAGCTCATGGAGCGCATCATCCGCGAGGGCCATCAGATCACCAACCATGGCTACCGTCACATTCTCTTCGGCAAAAAATCTTTTGTCTACGGCAAGCGCCACACCCTCGGCTCCCTGGACAAGGTGCTGGAGGATCTGGAGGCGCTGGACCGTCTCCTGCGGGGGCAGTACGGCTACCCCATGACCATGAGCCGTCCGCCCCACTATGTGGACCGCATCGACAAAAACTTCACCTCTTACGATGCCTATGAAAAGATGGGCTACCTCTATCTGGCCGCCTCCTTTGACGGGGCTGGCTGGCTGCCGGCTAAAAGCGCCGACCCGGTGCAGGCGGAGATTGACGAAATGGTCGAGCCCATGCGCAAAAAGCTGGAGGAGGACCCGGACTATTTCTGCGGGCAGATCATCTTCCAGAAGGACGGCTACAACATGGCCCTGCGCACACCGGTGGCGGTGGGCCTGCGCAAGCAGCTTGAGCTGCTGGACGCGGCGGGCTACCGGGTGGTCACCGTGCAGGAGCTGCTGGACCGGTCCCCCTTTGCCGATGTGGGCGCGGAGGACCCGGATTTTGAAGTCTTCCGCCGCCTGATCAAACAGGGCCGCGCCGTTGCCTACTCCGACAACACCCTGCGGCCCGACACGCCCATGACCTGCGGCGAATTTTCCATGCTGGCAGCCCCCCGCAGTGCCGCCGTGGACGACCGTCTGGCAAAGCTCCAGGCGGGAGACCGGGCTTTCCGTTCCCGTTACAGCGGCGCTATGGCCTGGTGTAAGGCCCAGGGACTTCTCCCCCGAAAGGCAAAGGAAAACGCCCCCCTGACTGCGGAGCTTCTGTCCGGCGCAGAGGCGCTTTTCGGCGGCCTTCTGCCGGAGGAATTTACCCGCCGCGCAGTGCTGCGCAGCTACAAAGCAGATTGAACAAAAGAATATAGTCAAATCCCCGGCGGAGCTTTGTACTCTGCCGGGGATTTGTATGTAATCATATTTGGTTTTCCACAAACGAGGTCAGGTCACCGACGGTCTCAATGTCCTTCAGGTCGTCGTCCGTCCATTCGATCCCGAATTCCTGCTCCAGCATCAGCATCAGATCCGCCAGATCCGACAGCTCCGCCTCCAGGTCCTCCAGGATCACTGTGGACATGGTGATGCGTTCTTCGTCGACGGCAAGCTCCTCCGCCAAAAAGGCACGAATCGTTTCAAAGACCAAGCTTACACCTCCAAACCGCGTTGGAATAACGCTACAAGTATACAAGCTGTCCGGGGGAAATGCAATAGGTATTTGAGCCTTTTTCAGATTTCTTTTTCGACAGTCTCCACAGCGGCATCCGCCGGGATGAAAACAGCGTCAGCCAGCCAGGATCTCGGCCTTCAAAACGCCGTCCATCCGGGCAAGAGTGCGCAGAAGCTCCTCAGCGCCCCGCTCCACCGCGTTGGTCTCGGCAGAGATGGTCACCGACGCGCAGCCGTTGGTGGGTATGGTTTGATTGATGGTCAGTATATTTGCGCCGAATTGGGCAAAAATGGAGAGTATAGACGACAGCAGGCCCGTCACGTCCCGCAGAATAAAATGGAAAGTCAGGATGCGGCCTGCCATAAGATTCTGAAAGGGAGCAATGGCGTCGCGGTATTTATAGAAAGCGCTGCGGCTGATACCTGTCGCCCTGGCAGCCTCGTTGACGGTGTTGGCCTCTCCCGTCTCCAACAGCCATTTGGCGTGGGCCACCTTCAGAAAGACCTCGGGAAGCACCTTGGCTTCCACAATGTAGTATTTGGGGAGCTGTTCCATTTGTCTGCCTCCTGCGTTACATTTGTATCTCATATAAAAACATTCTATCATAGCTCTGTCAAAAAAACAAGTACGAAAGGAGAACGCCGATGAAAAAGCCCTGGAAGCTGCTGGCCTACGGTGTCTGCGGCCTTGTGGGCATCTGGCTGACGGCCAAGGTGCTGCTGCCCGTGGGATTGCCCTTTCTGCTGGGCTATCTGCTGTCCGGTGCGGCCTCACCTGCTGGGCGGCTTCTGCGCACCAAGGCCCATTTCCCCCGCTGGCTCGCCTCCTTTCTCAGCGTCACGGCCATCTCCGCCGTCCTGATCGCACTGCTCTGGCTGCTGGGCAGAGGACTTTTCTCCGCGGCACAGCGAATGGGCACCCGGCTGCCTGACCTGCTGGAATCCATGGAGCAGCCGCTGCAGGCTCTCCATGCCAAGCTGCTGCGTCTGGCGGCAAACCTGCCCGCCTCTCTTGCGGCAGCGGCGACCACCTGGATTGACCGCCTGTTTGAGGGCGGAAGCGTAGTGGCAGGGACCGTTTCCGAGCGGGTTCTGAGTTTTGCGGGAAGTCTGCTTTCCTGGGTGCCGAACCTGTTTTTGTTCATTCTGACGGCACTGCTGTCAGCCTACCTCTTTTCTTCCCAGAAGGAGGTCCTGCAAAAAGCCGTTCGCCGTCATCTGCCGGAAAGCTGGCTGACCCGCTTTTCCTCAGTCCGCAAGCGGCTGAAAACCGCTCTGAGCGGCTATTTCAAAGCCCAGGGCTGTCTGCTGCTGGTGACTTTTTCCGTGCTGACGGCGGGCTTGCTGGTCCTGCGCCGTCCCCACGCGGTGATCACCGCCCTGGTCATCGCCCTCATCGACGCCCTGCCGGTGTTCGGTGTGGGCGCGGTGCTCATTCCCTGGGGCATTCTCTCCTTTTTGCAGGGGGAGACCACGCTTGCCGTTGGCCTGCTGCTGCTCTACGCCGCGGCAGCCCTCTGCCGCACCATGCTGGAGCCGCGCTTTATGGGCCGTCAGATGGGTCTGAACCCGCTGCTGACTCTGCTGTGTCTCTACGCAGGCTTCCGGCTGTTCGGTGTGCTGGGAATGATTCTGGTGCCGCTGGCAGTCATTCTGCTCAAGCAGCTCTATGATCTTCTCGAAGCGGCATGAGCCGCAGCAGTCATCGCACTCCCCGGCAAAGCTCCGCAAGGATCTCCAACGCAGCGGGCACCCGGTCCAGGTCCAGGCAGGCATAGTTGAAGATCAGGCTGCCGCTGTCCGTGGGCACTGACTGGTAATCGCTCAAAAACCGCACGGAAAGCCCCCGGTCCTTTGCCGCCTCCCGCAGTTCCGCGTCGCTCAGCTTGCTTTGAAGCTGCAAAAGAAAATGGGTCCCGGCGCCAGCCTCCAAAATGCGGCAGTGCTTACCCAGAGGGCTTTCCGCCACCAGCTCCATCAGCCGCTCCCGCTTGTCCCGATAACGCTTGCGCAGACGATTCAGGTGCTTTTCATAGGCGCCGGAGGAGATGAATTTCGCCAGGGTGTACTGCTCAAAGGTGGGAACGGCGCAGGTGTAAAAGCCCAGCGCGTCGCAAAAGTGCTCCATCAGCGTCCCCGGCAGGCAGACATAGGCGATACGCAGGGACGGCGCAATGGTCTGGGAAAAGGTGCTCAGGTACAGGACCCGTTCCCGGCTGTCCATGGAAAACAGCGGCGGCACGGGCGTTCCGCTGTGGCGCAGCTCGCTGTCGTAGTCATCCTCCAGAATGTAGCGCTCCGGCCGGACATAGGCCCACTGGAGCAGCTCGTTTCTTCGGCGGATAGGCATGACGATGCCCGTGGGATAGTGGTGGGCCGGAGAGATGTGGACGATGTCCGCACCACTCTTTTCCAGTTCGCGGACACTGAGCCCCGCATCATCCAGGGGGATATGGCGCAATGTCACGTCGTTGGCGTTGTAGATCTCGGTGATCTTGCGGTAGCCCGGATCCTCGGCGGCATAGATCCGCTGTCTGCCCAACAGCCCCACCATCAGTCCGTAGAGATGCTCGTTGCCTGCGCCGACGATGATCCGTTCCGGCGGCACCCGCATACCCCGGCTCTCATAAAGATGGTCGGAAATGGCCCGCCGCAGCTCCGGTGCGCCGCGAAAATCCACCGGCCGCAGGAGCTGCTGCCCCTGCTCGGCCATGACCGTCCGCATGGTCTTGACCCAGACGGAGAAAGGAAAGGGCACATCTTCCCCGCCGCCGCCGCTCAGATCCAGCAAGGGCTTCTGGGGCGGTGTTTCCGGTTCCGGCGGCAGCGGCGCAGAGGTCAGCCGCGCCGTATCGCCGATGGCGCAGACGTAGACGCCGCTGCGTTCCACCGCCCTGGCGTAGCCCTCAGCGATGAGCTGGGCATAGGCCGTCTCCACCGTAACGACGCCCACGCCCAGATTGGCAGCCAGCGCCCGCTTGGAGGGCAGACGGTCTCCCTCCTTTAGCACACCTGCGGCAATATCCGCCCGGATGTGACGGTAGAGAGATATATAGAGGCTCTGGCCCCGATCTTTTTCCAAAGTGTATGTCAGCATAATCTGGTCCTATTAAAAATAATATTTTTGGTACTTTTAATAATACCAGTTTGGAGTATAATCGTTTCATCTCAAGAAAGCAAGAGGAGAAAGCTATGAAAAATCAAAATTTGAAAAAAATGATCCTGACAGCCCTGTTCACCGCCCTGACCTGCGTGGCGACCATGCTCATTCAGCTCCAGATGCCCGCGACCCAGGGCTATGTCAACATCGGTGACTGCTTCGTGCTGCTGGGCGCATGGGTCCTCGGCCCGATCTACGGCGCCTTTGCCGGCGGCGTCGGCTCCGCCCTTGCCGACCTTTTGGCCGGATACCCCCACTACATCGTAGGCACCCTCATTATCAAAGCGCTGATGGCGGTGATCGCCGCGCTGCTCTACCGCAAGCTGGGCAAGAAAAACACCTACCTCGGTCAGCTCGTCGGCGGCATTGCCGCAGAGCTTTGGATGGTGGCAGGCTACTTTTTCTATGCCATGCTCATTCTCGGCAAGGGTATTGCCGCCGCCACCAGCATCCCCGGCAACCTTCTGCAGGGCGCTATCGGCATCGTCGCCGCCATTGCCCTGGTCGCCGCTCTGCGGGAAAGCAAGACCCTCGACAAGGTGAACGCCAATGGATGAGCTGAGAGCGCAGGCGGCCCAGGCTGCCCGGGAGCTGATCGAAAAGGCAAAGCTCAAGAAGGGCCAGATCGTTGTGGTCGGCTGCTCCACCAGTGAGATCTGCGGCAGCCGTATCGGGTCAGATTCCCGCCCCGAGGTCGCCGAGACGGTGTTTCAG
>CAMFZO010000015.1 GCA_946006895.1 uncultured Clostridia bacterium
TACGCACAGGATATGTTCCATCAAATCTGATGCTGACAATTTGAATTGAATACTCACACATCAAGGCAATCCACGCTCACGAAAGTAAGAAGGCTGCCCGTGAAAAAGCGAAAGCTGTGGTAGTCCAGCTGAGGGAAATGAAGCTGAAGGAGGCTGCTAAAATCCGCGCCCTGCCCTGTTTGCTGGCCTTCATGCTCTGCATGACGGTTTTTTCACCACCGCCTTTGCTGACAGCGGCGACTACTACGACTATGGGCTGCCCCTCGATACTGCTAAGAGCGGCCAACCGTTCAGCGAGGAATCGGAGATTTACACCCGTGACCTGCTCTATGACCAGGACGCCCACAAGCAGTTTATCACCATTCAGGACCGGGACGGCAACACCTGCGGCGTGTGTAATGTAAACGGTATAACCGCCAAATCTCCCGGTGTATAATCAGGTCGCCATCTCGGTGCTTTTGCACTGAGATGGCGACCTGTCAATTTTGAGGCACGCGGCACTTTGCGGATTAGTTTAAGTGGCAACAGGGCAGCAAAACTCACATGTAGATGATGACCAGTCCTGTCAACATACCGACGATGATGGCGGCAGCAGGCAGCTTGGAACGCCACATCAGGATGGACTCCGGCAGTAACTCGCCGAATACCACATACAGCATGGCACCGGATGCAAAGCTCAGTGACAGCGCTAAGGCGATTGGCCCCATAGCCCCCACGGTAAAGCCTAAAAGGGCTCCCAGAATGGTAGGAAAGCCGGTCAGGGCCGTGACGATGACAGAGCGGGATTTCGGCATTCCGCCGGAAATCAGCGGCACGGCAACGGCCATGCCCTCCGGAATATTGTGCAGACCGATTACGATGGCCATAGTCAACCCTCCGCGGTTCAAAAGCGTTTGCTGTGCAGTTCGGGCGAATGACGCACCGATGACCATGCCCTCCGGTACATTGTGCAGAGCAATGGCTGCCGCCATCACCAGTCCTGCCAGAAACAATCCGCTGCGGGGCTGACGGCCCTCGCGGTGCTCCTGCAAATGGTTGGCATGGGTCAACTCTTCCAGAGAGTCGGCGGTACGGGGATGGTTTTCATCAATATGGGCTACCTCGTGGTTCGTGTTGCGGTCTATCCATGCATTGAGCAGGGCGATGACAATATAGCCCACCAGTACGCCTATCACGACCAACCACAAATCGTTGTTCATTTCACTGGGGTGCAGTGCTTCCGTCAGCAGATCAAAGCACACCACAGAGGTCATCACCCCTGCGGCAAACGACAGCAGTAAGCTTACGGTCTTGCTGGAATCCTTGCGGAACAGGCAGGAAATCAGCCCTCCCATGCCTGTGCCGCCCATGCCGGCCAGAGCCGTAATGGCGATCACGCTCCAGATCATCTTCGTTACAGCCTCCTTATGTTAGAGCAGACTAACTTTTTCGGCTTATCCTATCACACAGCCCTATGACTGTCAATTTGCGTTTTGCTGTTTTTTCCCTGATATTTCCCAGCGGTTCGCACTTTTATTTGTGCGTTTTTCTTGAATATTGCAATGTACCGCCTTACCCTGCTGGTATATCTGAATATGATAGATTTTCAGGTAGGTGCCTCCAAGCGCTTCATATTCATGTACTTCTTGCAGTGCCGGCAGGTACCGGCCATATGGCACAGCTGTGAATAGGCCAGCATCAGAGCGGAGTTGCCATCGGAAAACGTGCCTACCGCATGGGCACGGCAGATCTCCCGGTTCAGCCGCTCAATTACATTATCGGTGCGGATTCGGAACCAGCGTGCATACTTTTATAAGAAAAGTGCCTGATTCAATGGGAATTAGGCGCTTTTTGGAAAAATTATTCCTGATGCATCGGAAAAGCGCATTGACTTTGCCAAAATGGAAGGATATACTGCATACAGATACATGTAATGCACAAAAATGACGATTATTTCTGATTTTGTTTCCAAACATTCTGCGTGAAAAGAGGCCTATGCCATGACTGACAAGCCCAGGCTTTTCCCGGCTATTGAAAGAGTCCTGATCCTCGCAGTGCTGGTCGCCGTTTTTCTCTCTTTGGGGAACTTGCGGCTTCAGCGCCCTTCCACACCGGACGGCGTGGAACAGCTGAACGGCTGGTATTACCTGCAGGATGGACAGAGGGTGGATGTCAATCTGCCGTGTTCCCTCACGTTGGACAGCGGAGCGGACCTGGTGCTGTACAATGACAGTATCTCCTCCGCTGACGCCAGTACTTTGACCACCCGGGGCGCCGTCTACCGTCTCCAGATCCTGTTGGGAGATCAGGTTCTCTACGCCTATGAGGATTCGGATTTCCCCCGAAATGAACAGATGCGTTCCAAGCTGTACTGCACTGCCTCCCTTCAGGGGGACCTGGAGAACCAGCAGCTGGCTCTGTTTTATCAGAACCCGGGGGACGGTCACTTTCAACTCTCCGCCGTCTATCTGGGTAGTAGCAGCGCGGTTTTTCGCTGGCAGGCAGCAAGTGATATCTTCACCTTTGTCATGGTCTTCACCATGCTGCTCATCGGGATCATCGCCCTGGGGATTCACATCTACCTGTCGGCTATCCATATGCCGGATCCCCGTTTTGCCAATGTGGCCTGTTTCCTGTTCATCTGCGCCATCTGGTGCGCTCTGGACTCATCTCTGATCCAGCAGCTCACCAATATGTCTCCCTCGGTGTGCTACATATCCTTTTACGCCTTTATGACCCTGGCTGTCCCCATGATCCACTTTGTCCGCAACACTGGGGAGATGGGCCGGTTCCGCAGCCTCAACGTGTGCCTGCTCCTTTTCTACCTGAACGTTGCGGTACAGAGCCTGCTGGATTACTTCGGCCTCTGTTCCTTTATCGATATGCTGCTGGTCACCCACCTGCTGCTGGCCGCAGGTATCGGATTGATCACCATATTGATGCTGCGGGAGTATGCCAGGACGCATCATCGAGAGATCAAGGTCACTTTGATTGCCTTTGCCATTCTGGCCGCCGGCGGACTGCTGGCCATCGTCCTGTACTGGCTGTTGGAGATCTCTTACTATGGTGCAATTTTTGAGATCGGCATCCTGATCTATATCATTTGCCTGCTGTGCTCTTTGGTCATCACAATGGCAGCCAACCTGCGGTTTAAGGCAGAGGCTATCGTTTACCAGCGGCTGTCCCAGGAAGACCGTCTCACCGGTCTCGCTAACCGGCGCGGTTTTGAAAAATGCCTGACGGATTTGGAAACGGGCTCTGACAACTGCGGAAACATGGCGCTGATCTTTATGGACCTGAATGGGCTGAAATATGTCAACGACCAATTCGGGCACAATGTGGGCGACGAGCTGATCATCGCAGCGGCCCGGTGCGTTGAAGCTGCTTTTTCCGAAATAGGCACTTGCTACCGCATTGGCGGTGATGAATTTGCTGCTATTCTGCCAGACCCGGAGGGGAATGAAGAAGACTGGCGGAAACGGTTGGAGGATTCCGTTCGCCTGTATAATCAGGATGCCCGGCACCGGCTCTCCATTGCCTGCGGTGCAAGTCTGCTTCGAGACGAAGCAGGCCGGAGCAAACGTCTGAGCGACTGGAAATTTGAGGCCGACCAGGCTATGTACGCCTGCAAGCGGCAGCAAAAGGACCAGCAATCCACGGAGTTCTTCTCCGCAGGTCAGGGACGGGAGGGAAAGCCTTATGGCATATAATGTGGATTTCCTGCTGTCAGCATTGATCTTTCTGCTGATCATCCTGAACCACTTTATGGAGCAGCGCGCACTGAATACCAAGAGTACAAAGGCATTTCTTACTTTTCTGCTGCTTGGCATCGCAAACATCGTATTTGACCTGCTTTGCACCTTTCTCATCACTTTGGCGCGGCCGGACCTGGCCTGGATGACCGAATGCTGCCTGACAATACTGTATCTTCTTCAGATACTGGTGCCCGTTTCTCTGCTGGGCTATATCCGGACCTACTACGAGTCCGACCAGAGCTGGCCCCGTTGGAGACGCGTCTGCTGTGTCATTCCCCCACTTCTGATGAGCCTGTTTATCCTGCTTAACCACAGGAATGGACTGTTCTTCCGAATCGATAACTCCGGCAACTATGTCCGTGGCCCCTACTACCTTTGTATGTACCTGTTTGCCGGCGCTTATATTCTGGTGATTGCCGTCAGCAGCCATGTCTATGCTTCCCAACTGGGCCGGCAGAAGGTCCGCGCCATCCGTGAGCTGCTGTTGTTGGTGGGTATATGCGTGGTGATCCAGTCCATTTACCACGATATCCTGCTGACCGGCTTTGGAATCGCCATGTGCATCGCCATCCTGTTTTTTACGATCAACAACCCCTACCAGCACATGGACAGTCTCACTGGGCTGTTCGATCTGAATTATTTTCGGGAGCAGTGCAACCACTTCATCCTGCGCAGAAAGAGCTTTCATGTGCTGTCTGTGGATCTTTGTCAGTTAAAGCGAATCAACCGCATCCTGGGCACGGATATCGGAAATCAGGCGTTGATTCAAACGGCACAAATGCTGCGGCTCGTCGGTAAGGACACACGGGTATTCCGCAGCAGCGGCAAACGCTTTCTGCTGATCTGCCCTACCATCTCCGAATACGAGGCCGCACAGCAGAAGATTCAGGAAATGTTTTCCCAGCCAATGGAGATCGGCGGAAGCAGTATCTCCTCTCCCGTAGCGATCTGCGGCATTATTCACGCGGAACAGCTGGATAGCTGTGAATTTCTGCTGGGCTATCTGGATTATCTCTCCTCTCTGATTGCGTCTACAAACCGAACCGTTCTGATCCAGGGGAACCAAGAAACACGGAGAGGTTTCCGCTATACGCAGGAGATCGAGCATTTCCTTCAGACCGCTCTGGAAGAGGACCTTTTTGAGGTCTATTTCCAGCCGGTCTATTCCACCAGCCAGAAGCGGTATGTTACCATGGAGGCACTCAGCCGCCTGCGCCACCCCACCCTGGGCCCTGTTTCCCCCGAGGTGTTCATCAGCATTGCGGAAAAGAGTGACCAGATTGCCCAGCTGGGTCTGCTGCAAATGCGCCGGATCTGCGTGTTCCTGAAGGCTCACCCCGAATTGATGGAGCAGATCCAGGGCGTCAAGATCAATCTCTCCCCCATGGAGCTTCTGAAAAAGGGGCACATCCAGCAGCTTGTCGACACAATTCGCGAAAGCGGCCTTCCCGCGTCCTGTTTCTCCTTCGAGATCACTGAGACGGTGGCAACCGATTACAGCGAAAATCTGTGGAATGCCATAGACCTGTTCACAAGCGCCGGCATCGGCCTTTGCCTGGATGACTTTGGATCCGGCTACGCAAACCTGAACTCTGTGCTGAAGCTGCCTTTTTCCGTCATCAAAATGGATCGGTCCCTGCTGTCTGACATCTGCACCGACGAAAAAGCCGCCGCGCTCTACCGCAACACCGTATCCGTTCTGCGAAACATGGGCTACACCGTTGTTGCTGAGGGAGTGGAGACTCTGGCGGAACTGGAATTACTCTCCAGCTGGGGAGTAGACATGATCCAGGGCTTCTACTTTTCCCCTCCCGTCAGCCGCAGCAAGCTGTTGGAGCTGCTGCTTCCAAAGACGGATGCAGCAAAGAACTGTCTTGCATAAAAGCGGCGTGAAAATCGTGGGATGTGCAGAAAAATTCCTGAAATTACAAAATTTCAGGAATTTTTCTGCTTTCTTTTAACGGAAAGGCTGAAGGAAACCTGGGCCAAAGGACTGGTCAAAACCTTGCCCCATACAGGGACAGGTCCGGAAAACAAAAATAGTACAGAAGATATGCTGAAGAAACGATAAGGGGGCTAAGACTATAAAATTCCAAAAAATATCCCCCATCATGTGAAAAACAAATGTTTCGAAATTGCAATGAGTTCGATAAAATATAACAGAATAATGTATGAAGGGGGGAGACTGCGTGGAATATGTGCTGGAAATGAAAGATATCAGCAAAACCTTTCCGGGTGTTGTTGCGCTGGATCATGTGCAGCTGCAGGTAAGACCGGGAGAGGTCCATGCATTGATGGGAGAAAATGGCGCCGGAAAATCCACCCTGATGAAGATTCTAATGGGTATTTACACCAAAGATCCCGGCGGGGAGATCTTCTTTGACGGAAAACCCTATAGCGCATCCAATCCCAAAGAGGCCATGGATATGGGCGTGGCAATGATCCATCAGGAATTAAACCCGATCCTGGACATGGCTGTTTATGAGAACATTTTTGTGGGACGCGAGATTCGCAAAAATGGCCTGGTGGACAAAAAGACGGAAATCGAAGAAGCGCAAAAGCTGATTGAGGAGTGCGGCCTGCACGTATCGCCCAAGGAGACGCTGCGAAATCTCACGGTGGCGCAGTGCCAGCTTATCGAGATCATCAAGGCCATCTCTGTTAACGCAAAGGTCATCGTTATGGATGAGCCCACTGCTGCCATTACCGAGCGCGAGGTGGAACTGCTGTTTGAGCATATTCGCAGGCTCAAGGAAAAAGGCGTTGCCATCATCTATATTTCCCACCGCATGGCGGAGATTTTCGCTATCTGCGACCGGGTCAGCGTTTACCGTGACGGACAGTACATCGGCACGGATGATACGGCGAACCTGAGCGAGGCCCAGTTGATCAAGATGATGGTGGGCCGGGAGATCACAGATGTGTATCCGAAGCTGAACGCCGATATCGGCGAAGTGGTATTTGAAGCCAAAAATATCACCCGTGCGGACAACAAGGTCAAAGGTGTCAGTCTGGCCGTGCGCAGAGGCGAGATCTTAGGCATCGGCGGCCTGGTAGGCGCCGGCCGCAGTGAGCTGGTGGAGGGGATTTTCGGTATTCATCCGCTCTCCCAGGGCGAAATTTATGTGAAGGGCAAAAAGGTGAAGGTGTCCTCGCCCCAGGATATTATCAAGGAAGGCGTGGCGCTCATCACGGAGGATCGAAAGGTCACGGGCCTGAATCTGAGCGGAACGGTCAACGATAATATCGGCATGGTGGCGATCAAAAAGCTGCTGACCAACGGTCTTTACAACAAAGCCAAGGCACATAAGGCCTCTCAGGAGTACATCGAAAAACTGAACATCAAAACTCCTTCCGTCAACCAGATCGTCGGAAATCTGTCTGGTGGCAATCAACAGAAGGTCGTCATTGCCAAATGGCTGTTGAACGAGCCGGATATCATTATTTTGGATGAACCCACGCGAGGAATCGATGTGGGCGCCAAGCGGGACATCTACCTGCTGTTGGGAAATCTGGTGCAGCAGGGCAAGGCTGTTATCATGATTTCCTCGGAGATCCCGGAGTTAATGGGAATTTGTGACCGGATCCTTGTCATGTGCGAGGGCAATTATTCCGGCGAGGTCCAGCGCGAAGAATTCTCCCAGGAACGTATTATGACATTGGCCTCTGCCATCACGGTATAAAGGAAGGGGAAAGCATGAAAGAGAGAAAACGTATCAACACTCTCATCAGCGAATATTTCATTTTCGTAATTTTTATCGCGCTGGTGATTGTTTTGACCTGTCTGAAGCCCAGCTTCATCACGCCGAGCAACCTGGTCAATATCCTCAAGCAGGCATCCATCAACGGTATCCTGGCATTCGGCATGATGTTCGTCATCGTTGCCGGCGGATTTGATATGTCTGTCGGTTCCACGGTGGCATTTGCCGGCATTCTGGCCGCCATGCTGGGTCAGGGCAACTATCCGCTGATCGTGCCCCTGGTGGTTGCCATGCTGGCCGGTTTGGCTGTCGGCATTGCCAATGGCATCGGCGTTGCCGTGGGTAACCTTCCGCCCTTTATCATGACCCTCGGCACCATGACTGCCGTCCGCGGTCTGGCGCTGGTGGTCTCCGGGGGCAAGCCTGTCATCGGCATCAGCGCGCAGTACAAGGCTGTCGCCGCGTCCACCTTCTGCGGCATCCCCATGCTGGCCATCTACCTGGCCGTCATCATTGTCATCTGCTCGTTTGTCCTGGCGAAAACCGTATACGGCCGTCGGGTCTATGCCTGCGGCGGCAATCTGCTGGCAGCGCGGGTGTCCGGCATCAACACCACGATGATCCGCATTTCCACCTTTGCCATTGCCGGTCTGCTGGCCGGTCTGAGCGGTTTCCTGATGACTTCCCGCGTGACCATCGGACAGCCTACCGCTGCCGAGAGCTATGAGATGGACGCCATCACCGCCTGTGTGGTCGGCGGTGTGTCCATGTCCGGCGGTGTGGGTAAGCCCTGGGGTGTTGTGGTCGGCTGTCTGCTGATCACGGTTATTGCCAACGGCCTGGATATTATGGGCGTGTCTTCCCACTGGCAGCGGATCGTCAAGGGCGCCATCATCGTCCTGGCGGTGCTGATCGACATTAAGGGAAAGAGCAAGAAGAACTGATTTGGTGTCAAGAGCGGGGTTCGGTATCTTGTCTCTGCTCTTACATATACATTTTAAGGAGGAAAGAATATGAAGAAGAATAAGTTTCTGGCACTGCTGCTGACCTGCGCTATGGTCCTGACTGTCCTGGCAGGCTGCGGCAGCAAGGACACCCCCGCTCCCGCTGAGGAGAGCAAGCCCGCTGAGTCCAGCACCTACAAGATCGCTTTGATCCAGCAGCATCAGACCAACGCCTTTCAGATCGCCGTCACCGAGGGTGCTCAGGCCAAGGCTGCTGAGCTGGGCGTGGAGCTGACCATCCTGAGCGCTGACCAGGACGCCGCCACCCAGATCAGCCAGATCGAGCAGTGCGTGTCCGAGGGCTATAACGCTATCCTGTTTGAGCCCGTGGATCCCGATGGCCTGCGCGATGCTGCCAAGGCCGCTGCTGACGCGGGCGTTGTTGTGATCAACGTCGTCTCCTTCTGCACTGATTGGGAGAACGCCGGCATCGCCGCCGTTTCCTGCGGCAACAACATCAAGGCCGGTGAGAACGAGATGCAGCATGTGGCCGACCTGCTGGGCGGCAAGGGCAATGTTGCCATCCTGACCGGTCCTTCCGCTGTTACCGACGCACTGGACCGTCTGACCGGCTATGAGAATATCCTGGCCAACTATCCCGACATGAAGCAGGTGGTTGCTCCGGCCGATTGCCAGTGGGATACCGCCAAGGCTCAGGCCACCGTGGAGAGCTGGCTGTCCGCTTATGATCTGGACGCCATCGTGTGCCAGAACGACGGCATGGCCGTTGGCGCCGGCAACGCTGCCGGTGCTGACAGCGGCATCGTCATCACTGGTCTGGACGGCACCCCCGACGGCTATGAGGCCATCAAGGACGGCCGTATTACCGGTACTGTCGCTCAGGACGGCGGCGCCATGGCTGCCAACGCTGTGGAGGCTGCGGTCACTCTGCTGAACGGCGGCTCTCTGGAGAGCAACCTCCTCATCACCGACAGCGTTTGGATCGACGCTTCCAACGTTGCTGACTACGAGTAAGCTATTTGCGCGAAATGCCTCTTGGCAAACCTGGGTAAAAGGATTATAATGCAAAGAAAGGGAAAACGGCCTCCGTTTTCCCTTTCTTTATACAAAAACCGGAGGAATGGGCCATGCTGAAGGTTGTTCTGGCGGACGATGAAAATAAGATCCTTTTGCTGCTGCAAAAGCTGATTGACTGGGAACGGCTGGGCTACGAGATCGTCGGCACGGCCAACGATGGCCTGCGGGCACTGGAATTGGTGCGGGAAAAACGACCGCACCTGCTGATCACGGACGTCCGGATGCCGGGATGCAGCGGGATTGAGCTGATCCAGCGGGCCAAAGAGCTGCAGCCGGATCTGCATTTTATCATCATCAGCGGGTATCGAAAATTTGAATATGCACAGAATGCGTTGAAATATGGTGTGGAGGATTATCTGCTGAAACCGCTTAAGCAGGAGGACCTCACCGGCATTTTGCTGCGGCTGAGCGATAAGTTGGGAAAAGAAGCCGCATTGGAGTTCCAGCTGAAGAAAAGCGGAGAGCGGCAGCAGGAGCTGCTGATGGATGCGCTGCGAAGCGCGGCAGAACGGCAACAGCATTTTCTGGACGCGGCGCAGGCATACGCGGGTTATGGTTTCCGGTTTACAGAGGGCGTCTGCTTTGCCGCGCTGATAAAAGTGGATGTCTTCCATGCTGCACAGTATCAGGACAGCTATCAGATGATGATTCGGCATGCGCTGGAGATCGTCCGGCGGGAGCTCGGCTCGCTGACAGATACCTATGCCGTCGCTGCTTGGAAAGAGGGCATTGCGGTACTTCTGCACATGAGAGAATATCAGACGGTAGAAGTGAAGCAGTGCTTCACGAAGGTCCGCAAGGAAATTGAACAGCAGAGGGATGTGTTCTGGGATATCCATTGCACGATCTGTCTGGGCAGTCGAAAGTCTTGCCTGGAACAAGCGGGCAACTCCATGCGGGAGGCGCTCTGGTGCTGCCGTGACCGGCTGTGCCGGGTGCAGGCCTGGAGGGATGCGGAGACAGAACAGGTGACCTTTGACCGGCGGTATTGCATGGATACAGCCCAGAAAAAGAGATTTCAGGTGGCGGCGGAGTGCCTGGATGAGGAGCGTTTTCAGCAGGAATTGGAGGAGTGCTTCCGCACGGTGCTGTCCCGGGAGGACCTGAATGGGCAAATGCTTGAGGACTGGTTTTTCCAGGTGTTGGAGGCCTGCCTGTATGGAATGCAGCAAAACGGCCAGGCAGAGGAACGGTTCGAGGAGAACATGGAGGAGAAGTTCTGGCTCTGCACAGATGCCCAGAGTGTGCTTCAATTACTGCGGCAGGATATCAGCCGGGAACTGCGGCGGTTGGGGGACGAGAGATCCCTGCGGGAGATGCGCCCCATCACCGAGGCAAAGCACTATATGCAGCAACACTACCGGGAATCGCTGCGGCTGGAGGATGTCAGCAGCGCCGTGGGATTCAATGCTACCTATTTCTCTACCCTGTTCAAAAAAGAGACCGGGCAGAACTTTGTGGATTATCTGACGGAACTGCGGATTAGCAAGGCCAAGGAACTGCTGTGCGGCGACGTGCTGTCTGTCCAGGATGTGGCAGAGATGGTAGGTTACAGCGACCTGAAATACTTTTCCAGGTTGTTCAAAAAGGCCACCGGCGTCAGCCCATCGGATTATAAGAAACTGTACAAGTAGGTGATACTATGTGGCTGTGGACTGGATGGAAATTGAGGAAAACGCTCCGGCGTTATCGAAATGACCGGGATCTGGAAGCTGTCCTGCAGACGGACTGGGGAAGCGATCAGCTGCTGAACACCTTTTTCTCCGATATCGGAGAGCGCCTGCACGGCGAGGAAATCACCAAACTGCGGCAGAAGCAGGCGGAGTATCTGGCGCTGCAAAACCAGATCAATCCGCATTTCCTCTATAACGCGCTGGAGGCGATTCGGACGGATGCGCTGCTGGCGGATTGTGAAGACATTGCCGAGACCACGGAAGCACTGGCCACTTTTTTTCGCTATACCATCTCCAATGTGAAGGAATATGTGACGTTTTCGGATGAATTGGACAATGCGGAAAACTATTTCACGATCCAGCGGTGCCGCTTTGGGGACAAAGTCTCCATGGAGCTGGAACTGGAAAACGAGAAGCTGCTGGAAGCGCGGATGCCGAAGCTGATTTTGCAGCCCCTGGTGGAAAATGCGGTATCTCACGGCCTGGAGGGCAAGCTGGGCCCCGGCACCGTCCGCATTGCGGTGGAGAACAGCGACCGGACACTGTTTCTGCGGGTTCGGGATGACGGCATCGGTATGCCGGATGAGCGAGTGGAACAGTTGAACAAGCAATTTGCGGAGGATACCGGAGCGCCCACCGGCCAGCAGAAGGGCGGCATTGCCCTACGCAACGTCAACAGCCGGATCCGGCTGATGTTTGGCGAGAATTACGGCCTTCGTATCTTCAGTGCAGAGGGAATCGGCACGGAGTGCTGTGTAACGCTGCCGCTCCTTTTCCAGGAGGAGTAACTGCCCATGAAAGAAGAATTGATCCGCGTTGAACACGGCTGCTTTCAGAGCGAAGATTGCGAGTATCACTTTGAAATCTCTGTTTCCCGGGGGGAATGTATCGGCATCTATGTAGACGATCACCTGACCTCCGGAACGGCCTATCTCGACATTTTTAAGGGCTCTTCCCACATGAAGCGCGGAAAAGCCTTTTCCTGCGGCTGCCGGGTGGGAGGACAGACTTTGGAACGCTGGATCCTGCAAAACAGCATGATCGTGGACAAGTACCGGTTCGAATCCAGAGAATTGACCGTAAGGGATTTTTTAATGGCGCTGGGAAAACCCGTGGACCGAAGCCAGAGACGGAGTGTTGAGCAAAGACTGCGGGGGCCGGAGGCCATGGTCATGATGCAGCAGATGGAGCTGTGTATTTCCACGGATCAGAGCCTGGCGGAGCTTTCCCCGCTGGATTATTATCGGCTTTGCATTTTTCGGGTGTGGCTCTGGAAAAGTGAATTGTTGATCCTGGATCGGCTTACAGAGATTTTACGCCAAAAGGATCTGGAAAAGCTGATGCAGTGCGTCCGGCTGCTGCTGGAGCAGGGAACGGCGGTCATCCTGTTCGATTTGGATGAAACCTTTATGTACCGCTGCTCTGACCGGATCGATGTCATCAAAAACCGAAAGACCTGTTATCGACTGTATCCGGAAGAGTACGGGGAGAAACTGTACGAAATTCTTGGATGGAAATGCCGCAGCAGCGGGATGAAACAGACCGGACAGTACAACGGAGACAACATTGTATTGCGTGTGTCTGACCTGATGTTCCCTGGAATGCCGCCTCTGAATTTCCGGATTTGCAGCGGCGAGATCGCTTTTTTAAGAGATGAGAATTATAGTACGGCGGTACAGCTGCGGAACTGTTTTCTGGGCGGGCAGCGCTGGCTGGGCGGTACGTTTTGCCTGAAAGGAACCGTGTATGCCCATGGAGAACTGGCCAGATTGATCGGCACGGAAATCGGGATCCAGATCGAAAGACCGGATCGCTCCAATGGAGTTCTGTTTGACAATTTGACTGCACTGGATAATCTGAGCGCCTGCCTGCTTCCGAAGGCAGGCAAGCGAATCGCCACCAGGCAGGTCACGGAAAACATTTTGGATGAGGCGTCCCGGTGGTTTGGCAGAGAGGATCTGCAAAAGCCCCTGCGAGCATGGACGCTGCCGCAGCGCCTGCGTTTTTCTTATTACAAGTGGTATCTTCTGAATCCGAAGCTGCTGATCTGCTTTTTTCCGTTCACCGGCCAGGAGACAGCACATCACGAGATGATCATTGATATGCTGGTGACCTGTGCGGAAAGAGGAATGGCCATATGGGTAATCTCTTCCGGAATTGACGCCATCTGCGAAAAAACAGAGAATCAGGAGTTTCTCAGGCGTCTACGCTATCTCAACTAAATTCCATGAAAAACAACAGCGAAGTCTGAACGTAACTCAGACTTCGCTGTTGCTGCGAGTGACGACCCGCACCCATTTCCAGCTGTGGAGCCGGATCGCCACGGGGAAGATCTTATAGAGCTGGTCCCACTTCAGCAGGAAAAACACCACCACCGGCGCCAATTCCCAGCGGAAGGCCGCCAGAGCGGACAGAGGTACAATGATGAGCCACATGCTGATGAGATTCATCTTGGCGCTGAAGGCGGTGTCTCCACCGCCGCGGATGATGCCGTTGTCGCAGGCTACCTGATAGGATGTTCCCACGGTCGTAACGGCGATCACTGCCATAAACTGCATGGAAAGGAGATAGGCGCCCTCTGTCAGCGAACCGCCGAACACCGTCAAGATCGGTTTACGCAGCAGGAAGATGGCAAGGCCGGTCAAAATGCCGATGACTGAGAACAGCACCTCCAGCGTATGCACCAGCTTCTTCAGCTCCGATTGCTTTCCAGCGCCAATGGTCTTGCCAACCACAATACCGGATGCCGACGAAGCACCATACGCAACCACGGAGAGCACCTGATAGGTCTGCACAGCGATTGCGTTGGCCGCTGTTACGTCGCCGCCCAAGTGCCCCAGAATACCCGTCTGTACCATTTGTGCTGCGCCCCACTGTGTCTGATTGAGCAGAACGGGAAACGAAACCCGCATATAGTCCCGCATGTAACTGGTGTCAATGAAAATCAGCTTCTTCAGCGTGAGGCACAGCTGTTTTTCGCGGTACTTCAAATAATAGACGACGATCAGAAGCTCCACACAGCGGGAAACCAGCGTTGCAACGGCCGCACCCCGGACACCCAGTTCGGGAAATCCCCAATTGCCGAAAATCAGCAGATAATTCAGAGAAATATTGATACACAGCGTGGAAAAGGAGATCACATATCCAAGTTTTACAATCCCAATGGACCGCAGGGATGCCACCAAAATGTTGGTCACGGTAAAGATGATGTAAGAGAAGCAGATGATCTGGAAATAGCGGACTCCTTCTGCAATCACAAGCGGTTCGTTAGACAGAAGGCCCAGCAGCTGCTGCGGTGCAAGCAGCACCATCAGAAACATCAAAACTGCCATTCCGCCGCCGATGCGCAGTGCGGAACCAATAATATGGGGGATCGGTTCTAGCTTGTTTTTTCCCCAATACTGGGCTCCCAACACGACTGCGCCCTCTCCGGCGCCCTCCACCAGCATCTGAAGCATGAATTGGACCTGGTTGCACAGGCTGACTCCGCTCATAGCGTTCTGGCTGTATCGCCCGAGCATGACGGTATCCATCATATTGACGCTGTATGTCAGCAAATTTTGCAGTGCCAGAGACAGTGCCAGCACAAAAAAGGCCTTGTAAAAATGCTTTTCCCGCATCATAGAATCTATAAACTCCTTGCTTTTGCCTATTATTGGACGCCAATCCCGTCGTTTCGGATATCGGATATGAGAGGAATAGCTGTCTTCCCTTTCACTTCATTATACCTCAGTTCTTCTGAAATTCCAGTATAAGTATCATCTGTGCCGGGATTCGTACAGGTGCTCCTCAATGCCCTGGCAGGCAACCTGAACCTTCGGCTTAGTGGAGACCGCAGGGGGCCTCATACGCCATGGTGCTTCGCGGACCTTCCAATCCCTGTATTTTCCATGCCTTCTTGGGAAAGGGGATTGTCAACCCGGTATCTCCGGCGTATACTTTCCTCAATTGAATCAGGATCTTCAGGGCGGGGTGTGATTCCCCACCGGTGGTAAAGCCCACGAGCCGCAAGGCATGATTCGGTGAAATTCCGAGGCCGACAGTATAGTCTGGATGGAAGAAGATCGTGTGAACGCAGGGATGATTATACCTGCGCCCATGGTGTTGCTCTGGAATGTGTATCATTCCGGGGCTTTTTGTTTTTCCGTGGGCGCGGGACACTTTGCCGCATCACGGTGCCTTGAACGGTCTGTTCAAGGCACTTTTTTGTTGGAGGTGACCAACTATAAGAAGTCAAGGGGAAATTGAAAAATTTTCATCTGGTCAAAAAAGGGCGCAGAAAACTAAGCCCTCTTCCGAGGACTTCAAAAACAAGATGGTCATAGCTCAGCGAACGAGATCCGGGTTATAGGACTGTTCTTTCGTCTGGAGAGTATAAATAACCCGTAAAAGTTTTTTTGCAACATGGGTAAGAGCAACGCGGTGTTCCTTGCCCTCGGCGCGTTTCTTGGTGTAGTAGGTTGCAAACGTCGGCTCGTTGTTAACAACGGTCTGTGCGCAGTTCATAATGGCATAGCGCAAATGGGAAGACCCATGCTTTACCATTTTGCCAGTACTTTCCGAAGTACCGGATTGAAAATATCCAGGCTCCAGCCCAGCAAAAGAAAGCAACTTGGCCGGACTTTTGAATCTGGAAAAATCGCCAAATTCAGAAAGGATAACCGCTGCAGAAGCTGCACCGATTCCGGGAACGGTTAGCATGGGCGGAGCAAGCCCAAGGACACAGTCATTGATCTGCAGCTCGACTTCCTCCACTTTGCTTTGGAGCTGGTTGTAGATGTCAATCGTGATCTCCATTTCCTGAAGCAGATAGTCGCAGGTTG
>CAMFZO010000016.1 GCA_946006895.1 uncultured Clostridia bacterium
CATCAGCATGGTGGCGACCTGTGCGCGGGTGGCTTCGCCCCGGGGAGCCAGGTACAGCTTGCCGCCGTCCTCAGAGCCGGCGATGATGCCCTCAGCAACTGCCCACTGCATGGCGTCCTTCGCCCAGGAGCTGACCTTGCTGCCGTCCTCAAAACCCGCAAAGTCCGCTTTGGCCTCGGTGTCGCGGCCAAGGGTCTCGGCATAGCGGAAGAGGATGGTAGCCAACTGCTCGCGGGTCACCTTGCCATTCGGATCGAAACGGTTCTCTCCGACGCCGTTGACAATGCCCTCTTTTGCGGCCCAGTTGACCGCATTGGTATACCAGGAACCGGCAGCGCAATCAACGAACGACACCTCGGTATCATTCTCAGAGTCGTGATTTCCGGCATTGCGCCACAGGACAGTGACAAGCTCCGCACGGGTCATCGGAGTATTCGGGTCAAAGTAGATCGCGTTTCTGCCGTGGAACAGTCCCGCCTTAACCACATAATCAATATTCGGCGCAAACCAATCGTCGTCCTCGACATCCAGGAACGTTAAGTTATACTTGGAAGTTCTGCCGCACAGCGTGCAGACGTAATAAGTCTCGCCTTCCTCGTTCGTTTTCGTCTCATTGTTGTGGCCTGTGGGCAAGGAATAGTTCATGGAATAGGTCTCGCCGCACTCACACTTCACAGACTTGTGTCCCTGTTCGGCGCAGGTCGTCTTGACATCCTCGAGGACGGTCAGGGTATGTGCCTCACCAGTCTTCTTGTCTAAGTGATAGATCTCCTCGCCAAACTGGAACCAGCCGGTCTTATAGGAGCCTCCGAGGAAATACATCGCCTTGCCGCTGCTCAGATCGGTGGCCCATCCGGTGTAATCCTGCGGTGCCTCCTCCGTACAGTCGGTATCCGTGCAGATCAGCTTGCCCGCCGTGCGGTCGTAGGCGTAATGATGCTCTTCAGGCTCGGGAGGATCAATCGGATCAATCGGCTGCTCCGGCAGCTTCTTGGTGTAGGTATCGAGGACCGTGCCATCGGCGTCATACGCCGTGACGGTCATCTCCTTTTCCGTGCAGTTTGCCAGCAGATAAACCGCTTCGTAATCCTGCGTGATTGTTGCAAAATGGAAGTCGGGATTGTTCTCCGGCGCATAGTTCGCGTCGCGGGACTTCTCGCCAAGGTCGCCGCAGATGAAGTACACAACGCCGTTCTTCTCATCGACCGCACCCGCCGAGATCGGCTCGGTGCGCGCATAGGCGTGGTCATGTCCGGAGAATACAAAATCAATGCCGGCAGCTTCCGCCGCAGCGGGGATCACCTTGTTGTAAGGAGCGGAGGAACCCTTCGGGTTGGTATAATACGGCGGCTGATGGAGCGTCAGTACTTTCCATGTGCAGTCGCTCTTCGCGGCATCCTCAACAAGCCACTTTGCCGCTGCTTCAATATTTGCATTGCAGTTGATCACTGCCACATAAGCATTGCCGTATTCAACGGAATAAAAGTCCTTATCAGGCAGATCAAAAATCGCGTTGGCAAGGTTGCCCGTCGTGTCGCCGTAGTACTCATGGTTGCCGAGAACCTGCACGACCGGAGTGGACGGGTACTCGCTGCCGAAAATACCAAGGATCTGATCCCAGCGGGGCAAGCTGTTCGCCATGTCGATGAAGTCTCCGGTCTGGATGCCGAAATCGACCTCTGCCTTGTTAATGTTCTCCGCGATCTGCTCCAGCAGCAGAACTGCAGGAGATTCCGCGGTTTCGGTGCCGGAAAGCTGGGCATCGCCCATGACGAAGAAGGAGGTGTCAGCACCGGCTTCCGCCGTGGTAAACTGGCGAAGCTCGGACCAATGCCCCTCAACACCGTCACCTACACGGTACTGATAGGTCGTATTGGGTTTCAGATTCTCAAGCACGACAGTATGAATCAGCGAGGCATTGCTGTCGCTCGCGCCGTTGTTGAAGGCGTAAACAGCGCTTGTGCCGGTTGCGGTGGTGTACTCCACGGTATCGCCCTTTGTAAGCGCACCTTCGGCATACTGTACAACTGCATCCTTCGCGGTGTACTCCGGCGCGCTGAACCATGTGATGCTCTGCGTGGTCGTCGGATCGGTCACCGCATTCAGGCGGATATTGCTCGGCGTGGCCTCGCTGCTGCCCATACCGTTCGTCATGCCGCTGATACGGAAGGAATAGCCCGCCGCACCCTTGGCATAGATCGTGTAGCTCTCACCAACATTCTGGCAGAGCTTGTTCGTGACAAGAACGCCGGCGGCGTTGGTCGTGCCGAGGAGGGTCGGCTCCTCACCTTCGACGGCCCGATAGATCTCCACTCTGCCGGGTGCAGAGCCGTCTGCGGCAGTAACATAGAGCCTGCCGGTCGAACCGGCTACCATGATGTCGGTGGTAAGCTCATAAGCGGCAGTAACACCTACCGCGGTCAGCTCGCCTGCGAAAGTGAGCTTCTCGCTGCCGTCGGTATAGGCGCCCTGCTTGACCTCATAGTTCAAAAGGGTGCCACGCGGTGTTGCGGGATCGACGGCAAAGGTGATCTTCACCGCAGTTCCGCTCTTGGGCGCCTCCGCCGCCGCGCTGATGGTCAAATTGCCGTTTTCACAGGAAGCCGTACCGGTGTAGCCGTTTTCAAAGGTCACCGTCGGCTCACCAAAGCTGTTGTTGAGTGCGATGGTGGCGGAGAGCTCGGATACAAGCTCACTGCCGGTAATATCCATCGTAAGCGCATAGCTCTCGCCAAGCACCGCAGTGCTCTCTCCCTGAACGGAGACGGTGCCAAACGTGCTGCTTGCATCTTCGATCGTAATATAGCGCGTGACCTTCGTGACATTGCCGAAGCCGTCAGCAACCGTCAGCAGGATGCTGTGTGTGCCGTTCGGAAGCGTTACCAGCGCGGCGGCCTCCGTCTCTGTGGACTTTGTCAGGTTCTGCTTCAGGCCGTCGATATACAGCGCGGTTTTTTCAGTCTTAATCCCCGTTGCGTTGTCGCTGACGGGATCGGAGAAGGAGGCAGTGATGTTGACGGTGCCGTTATCCAGCGTCGTTGTCTCCTCTCCCAGGGTCTTGCCGTTGGCGCTCAGTTCGCTAATGACGGGATTCTCCATGTCGTCGATGGTATCGCCGTAGACGACGCGGAAATTGTCAAAATACAGTGTTCCTTTGGAGAAGGAACCCATCGGGATCTTCGTGCCGTTCTCATTGGCAGAGCCGCCGGGAATAAAGGTAACATTAATGAAGTAGTCACCGTCTGCAATCATGAGCGGATGCTCCGGCGTAACATACTTTGCATATGGAGTCAGGTCCGCTTCGCAATACATCCATCCATCCCAGTAGATACCGGTATACTGGAGATTGCGGCCTTCTTGCGTTTTGAAGTGAATATTTGCGGATTTCAAAACTCCATCTTCATTGTAATAGCTGATTTTTGTCCAAAGCCAGAAGTTCGCCGTTCCTTCGGGAGCATAAACCCAGCAGCCAAGGCCGGACGGAGTTCCGTCAAATTTAATCGCATGCGAGGATTCCGGATTGCTTCTGTAGGAATCGCCGGTAATGAATACCCAGCAGTTTACGTTCTTGTAGCCGGGACTCAGCTCGGAATAGTCAAAATCGAAACGCAGAGAGCCTTCGCCGAAGCGAACTTCTCCATTTTCGGCATTTGCGTAGCTTGCGACCGCGCTGTCTTTCATCATAACGCCGGCATGGTCGGTATAAAGCTCATAACCGGCTGCTCCGAACATTGTGCTGGAGGGATATCGAAGTGTTCCGTTTTCGTTGCTGTTGTACCAGTCGTCAACAAAGAACGGGCCTGCTTCGGTGATCATATCCAGTCCGCCTTTTTCTGCATTATAGCCCATAAAAGTAATCGGCTCTGCAGGAGTCCAGCCTTCCGGATAGAAGCGGGCATCCGCCCAATCATATTGGGCGCAGGACATACCGGATTTGCCTTCAAAGTCCATAAAGACTTCCGGCATTCTGCCGATCTCGACAGCGATCGTGTCAGACAGAACGGTAGAATCCGACTTCGTATAAGATGCGGTGATTTCTGCGTTGAGCGTCTGTTTCGCTTTCACAGTGGTAAAGAGGTTCCCGTTCATGCTGCCGATGCCGTCAGCAGTCACGCCCTCCGTTTTTGAAACGATATTCCAATCAAGGACGACGCCGCCGAGATTTACCAGACGACTCTGATATTTCACGGTCAGATCAAGATCCGTCGTCGTGTTGAAGGCAAGATTCAGGGAATCTGCGGGGAAAAAGACTTCATCCGGTTCCTGTATCTCAATGCTTGTCGTGCCGACAACCTTGTTGCTGATGACCAGATTGACCGTAACCGTGCCGCACGTGCCATTGGATTGGAACAGACCCGTGCTGTCGATGGTTCCGAGGGACGTGTCAGCAAGGCTCCATTTTGCACCGGCAGGGACCTCCGCGGGATAGCCTCCGGCATCCACGCCGTCGGCAGTAAACTGCACCGCGGCTCCGGCGATATAAACCTCGTTCTTCGGCGTCAGCGCGGCATGGTCGAAGGTGCCTGTTTCCTTCGCCGTGGAGACCAGCAGGAGGGTCGAGGCGACGACACGTTCCGGGCCGTCGGAGGGATGGTTCTGAATTTCGATGGTATCGCTGCCCTCGTGACGGGAAGCGATCGTTGCAGAACCGCCGCCGTCGAGATAGATGGCGTCGACAACGCCCTGCGCCTTCATCGCTTGAGCGACCTCATATACGGTCATACCGACGGACATACCCGCACGGCCGTCCGCAAGGAACATAACGACAGTACCGTCTTCCTTTAGACCGATCGAATTACGCGGTGCAAGAGTGTTATCATCAGGACCCACCCGGTACTCTCCGTTACGGAGGAGGAAGAAAGGCCCGGAGACGGCTTCCTCAACATCGTCCGTCGGGGTGCCGTAATCCCGGATGGCGTATGTACCGTCCTTCAGAACGGCAAAATACGGCTCGGCGGAGCCGCCGCTCGTCTGCACGACGTTGCCCTCCATGATGAGGTAGCCGCAGCACTGTGCCGTCTGCATATTGTAATAGTCTGCATTGGTTGCCATGATGACGGTCTCGCCGGTCGCCTTCTCGTAATCGGCCGCCTGACCAGTCGTTGTGCGCAGATCCCATTTCAGGTTCTTTGCCGCCTCCGCACGGCTCTCAGGCGTGCTGCCTTCGGTATAGTAGCCGCCGTAAGAAGCCTTCAGTTTCACATTTGCGCCCGGCTCGACGGTCGTCATATAGCCGTAAACCTGAGCCGTGCCTGATTCGTTGTTCAGAATAACCTGCGTTTCCGTTACACCCTTAGTCAACGGATAGTCCGTCTGCGTGATGATGTACTTTCCCGTCGGGGCAGTTATGCCGCGTGTTTCCTCTGCCGCAAAAGCCGCAGGCAGAAGTGACAGGAGCATTGCCGCCGTCAGCAGAAAGCAGACCATGCGCTTTAGAGTTCGGTGATCCATGAAAAACTACCTCTTTTCTTTCTTTGTACGGTGCTGCCAGGATTTACCGGTCATTCCAGCGTTCTACCGGTGTCGCCTCTCGCACCCGCGTCAAGTATAACGTCTTTTCTCAGAAATTGCAACCCTGTTTTCAAATTATTCACAGACTAAACCAAGAAAATTTTTCATTTGTAGAAAAAGTTTACTATTCCTCCACCTTTACATCCAGTCCGAACTCGCTGGGGAGAAAACGGGGGCAGACATTCTCGGAGGTGCAGATGACCGAGGTGGACAGGCGTGTGCCGATCTGGCAGGCCTCCTGGAGGGACTTGCCGTAGGTCAGGCCGATGGAAACACCGGCAAAGAAGGCGTCACCGGCGCCGGTGGTGTCCTTGACGGCCACCTTTTTGCTGGGGCACCAGCCCTTTTCGCCGTACATATCCGCGTAGACTGCGCCGTTGGCGCCCATGGTGACGATCATCCGCGGGATCCGGGCGCGCATCACCTTTTCCGAAAGAATCTCCATCATTGCTTCCGGCTCCATCTCCTCGTAATCCTCGGAGAAGAGGATGCCCGCCTCACTGAGGTTACAGGCAAAGCAGTCCGTGAGCTGGAGGAAGTCGCGGCGCTCCACGGCGATGGACATATTGGTCACGGCGGCATAGATGGGTTTTTCGTGCTTTTTGGCAAGCTGGAAGACCCGCTTGGCCACGTCCTTGTCCATGTCGATCTCGATGACGATGCTGTCGGCACCGGCGAAGATCTCATCGCCCTGCTCGTCCAAAATGTCCGCGATGGGGCGCAGGTCCGGCCGCTTGGAAATGGCCGCCAGCACGTCGCCGTCGTTGTCGAAAATGGCCAGCCAGGTGCCCATGCCGTCACGGGTGCGGCGCATATAGTCGGTGTTGACCTTGTGGTTCTGCAGCTTTTTCAGTACGTCGTCGCCGACGGAGGTCTCGTCCACCAGACTGATATAGGTCGGGCGCAGCTCCACGTTGGCGATGTCCTCCACGATGTTTCGGCTGACGCCGCCGTGGACCTGCTCCACAGTGCCCACATTCCTGCCGCCGGGGATATAGGTGCCGCTGGGATAGCCCTTAATATCCACAAAAACAGCGCCGATCACTACAATGCTCATCGTTGCCTCCTCCTGTTTTTTAATGTATCAAATCACAGCATCTGCGTCTTGGCAAGCTGCTTGTTTTTATAGGCCGGGTCCCCGGTCACATCCCGCAGAACCTGGATCTCCGGCGGCAGCACCACATGGTCGCCGCCGATGTAGCAGAACAGGACCGCCTTGTCCCTGCAGAAGGGATAGACGTCGATCTCAAAGCGCTGGCTGTGGTATGTAAAACGATACTTCGTTTTGTGGACCGTGTGCAGCGCCGGGTCGCCCTCCATCAGGTAGCGGATGTATTCCTTCTGAGAGATGGGCTTCTCCGTGTCCCACTTGGTGCCGTCGGGCATCAGGTGCTTTTCGGTGTAGAAATACAGGTAGTCGTCGTTGTTGCGCTGCTGCCGGATGCGGCGCTCCACGGCGGGATTGGTCTCCCGCAGGTAGGTCTGCATCATGTCCAGCGTGGCGGCGTTGTAGATGGCCGTCAGCTTCTCCATGTCGGGCATGGCGATCAGGTACTTGTGCTTTCTGGCCATCGGCTCCGGCTCGCCCACGGCGCGGTAGATCTCCTGCAGGGCGCGCTGGATCTTGTCGGCAAAATTCACCGAGTTGTCGATGATCTTCAGGTTGGGATGGGCGCTCCAGGCCCGCAGGGTGCGGTCATCCATCTCCCGGGCGTATTCCAGGGATTCGGTGCGGGCGTTGTTGCCCAGGTTATAGGCAAATTCGGCCCCCTTGGCGCAGGTGACCAGGTGCAGGACCATGTCGTAATTTGCCAGAACGGAGGCCTCCGTCCGGCCGTCGAATTTCGACAGAACCTGGGCAAATTCCTCGTCGGAAATATATGCCTTGTCGTCTATCAGGGCGCGGTCGTAGATGATGAGGATATTGTCCTCGGGGACGATCTCCGCCGCGGCCAGGGCCAGCTTTTCCTTGTGGATCTGGTCGGCAATGACGAAATCCTGGAAGGCCAGCATGGACATACAGTTGCCGAAGGGCTTGATGCCGAAGCCGGAGATCAGATCCGTCGCCGTCTCCGGGATGGTGATGACGCGCCAGCCGTCCTCCTGCTTGAATTCCTTCAGGATCTGACTGGTCAGGGTGGTCTTGCCTGCCGCAGGACCGCCGGTCAGGACGATTTTCACAATGCGTTTGCTCATACCCGTTCTCCCTCTCTTTTGTGACGCCTCATTTTATCACAGGGCGTAAGAAAAAGCAAGAAATTTGCCGTTATTTGCGGTCATTCCGCCAGATACTCGGCCAGCTCCGCGACGGTCTTGAAATAGAGGTCGCAGTTGCCGCGCATAAAGGTCTCGATCTGGGGGATGTCGTTGGCCCAGCCCGCCGCCGCGAATTTGATGCCGCAGGCTTTTGCCATATCGTAGCCGGGCTTCAGGTCGTCCAGCATCAGCAGATCCTCCCGCTGCAGGTCAAAGGCAGCGCAGATGGTCTCGATGGGATAGGTGCTGGGCTTCCGCTGCTCCGGGGGGCTATCCCAGCCGAAGATCATGTCCGGCTCCGGCAGGCCGTTTTCCCGGTAGTCCCGGAGGATGTTCCTGGACATGGAATGGGACACGACGCACACCAGGCCGCCGGCGTTTTTCTGCGCCCAAAGCAGCTCCCGCATACCGTCGTAGGCCAGAGGCACGTGCTGCTGCACATAGGCGTCCCAGAAGCGATGCTCCTCGTTCATCATTGCCTCGTCCATGCCGATCTCGTCCCGGAACAGCGGTACGATCCCCGGGGAAAAATTCTTGATGATATATTCCTCCAGCGTGTAGTGGAGCCGGGGATAGTGGATGTTCATGAACTCCCGGAAGCTGGGATAATGCACCGTGGCGGTGCTGTTGACCACCGTATCGTCGTGGTCCACCACAAGACAGCGGTATTTCATAGCGCCCTCCGATCCGACCGTTTTTTCATGCTTCTATTATACATGAAACAGGAAAAATAGCAACGGTCTTTCCCGCCGTTTTTACATCAGCAGGCGCGAAATGTTATCCGCGAAGCGGTCCAGCTTTTCCCCGATCCCCTCGGCGCGGCTGGCGGTCCCGGCGTCGTGGGCGGTCTGCATCAGGCAAAATTCCGGCGGCAGAATGGCCGTCTTGTTGAAGCACATGGCTCCCAAAAGCTGCTTTGCCACCAGGTCGCTGCCGGAATAGCCGGAGACGACGATGCCGAACAGGTACTTGTTGAACAGGTCCTGGCGCACCAGCAGATTGGTCAGCCGGTTGAACAGGGCCGTAAGGTTGGCGCTGACGGCGTCGTTGTAGTTGGGGCACAGAAACAGCAGAGCGTCGCTTTCGGCAATGGCAGGCAGGACCTGCTCGGACATGGCACCGCCGTAAAAGCAGGTGCTGCTCTGGGCAAAATGGAGGCAGGTCTCATAGGAGCAGCCCCGGCAGTCGTAGATGGTGCCGTTTTGCAGGGCGATCTCCCGCCGCTCAAAGCGCTCCGGCAGACGTTCCAGCACCCGGCGTCCCAGCCAGAGGGTGTTGGAGCGCAGGTTGTCCGAGGCGTGGAGCATCAGAAGGCGCGGCTTGTCAAAGGTAGGCAGCGCAAAGGTCCGCAGGCGCAGGATGAGCGCCCGGATCTGGTAAAAATACGTTTCCTTCCAGGTCTTTTGAAGCTGGGAGGCAAGGATGTGCTGGTTATACAAAGAGCCGGTGCCCTCCACCAGGGGCTTGCCGGGAAAGGCGCATCCGGCGAGGTTGGCGGCCAGGGCCAGCTCCCGGGCAGCCTGCTTGGTGTACAGCTCCCCCTCGCCGTCGACGACGATGGCCCCAAAGCTGCCGCGCAGACAGCCGGGATTCTGCCGCAGCAGCCGCAGAAGCCGCAAAAAGGAGCCGTCCGGGCCGAATTCGTCCACATGGACCGCGAAGACCAGCCGTTTTTCCCGGCCGTTTTCCGCAAGCTGCCCGGCGGCCAGTTCCTCCGCCGGCAGATCCTGCAGCGCAAGCTCCAGCCCGCGCTCCAGCCGCCTGCCGCAGCCGGTACGCACCAGATACAGCTTTTCCGTCATCATTGGTCAAACTCCCTCAGCATTTTGTGGGTCTGGATAAGGCGCGTCATGAGCGCATCGCAGAGCCCCTCCCGCCGCAGCAGCAGGCCCTGCGGGGTAAAGCGGCTGACGCAGCCGAAATAGGTGCCGCCCAGAGGAACCGCGCCATAGTGGTCCTCTCCCCGCAGCAGCCGCAGGAGACTGACCGCCGCAGAGGACAGTCCCGGCGCGATATAGGGCTTGAAGCCCAGCTCCCGCACCCGGAGGTTGGCGTTCTGAGTCAGCTCCGTCAGGTGCCGGGACAGGGTGTCGTCGTAGGCCGCGCCGCAATGGTTTGCGACGACAAGGCCCTTTCCGTGGGGGCCGTAGACCCGCCCTTCGGAAAAGTCCACGCCCTCACGGTCGGCGTAATAGGCGGCTCGTGCCGCCATAACGCCCAGGCCGAAGCCCTGAATCTGCTCGGGAAGCAGACCGGCATAGTCCGGCTTTCCCGTTTCGTCGCGGTTGCTCTCTAAAAACACCGCCCGGGCAAGCTGATCCACCGGGTCGGACACCTGGCAGAACAGACCGCTGAAACGGGCTTCCCGCGCCTTTCCGGCATAGGCCGCCAGCATGGCGCGGTTGGCCGAATACTGGGCCATCCGCACATCATTGACGCCGGAATCCAGCCCCGGCACGCCCCGCGAGGCGGTAAAGACAAACAGGTCGCAGTCAAAGAGCCGTTCCTCCGGGCAGAGGGTCACCTTCGGCAGGCTCTGACCGTCCCGCTCCCGCAGGATCTGGTTCAGCTCCATTTCGTACCGGGCGCACAGGGCCTCGTTGGGGTCATAGACGGCGATCTCGCTCAGCTCATGGCCCAGGAGCTTCAACCCGGTCAGCACCGTGCCTCCCACATCCCCCAGGCCCACCAGGGTGACGCGGAATGTTTTCTTTTTCGCGCCGGACGTGTAAGCCTGAAGATAGGAAAAGCAGTTGGCAAACGCCGTGTTGAGCACACAGGCGCCGTGGCTTAGGACGAAGCCCTCCAGCTTCTGCTGATCTTCGGGCACCATCTGGCGGCAGGGCAGCAGGCACTCCACGGAGTTGTCCTCATACACTTCTCCCAGGCTTTGGATGGCAAACATTCCCCGGCTGGTCATTCCGTCCCGGCGGACCAGAAACACCAGCGGAGAAAAGGGCTCCTCCACCGGCACACTCCCCGCCGGGAACATATCTTCCTCTCCGCAGAGGCAAAACTCATTCCATTTTTGAAGCATCATTTTCGCGGAACCTCCGTCTGACAGATGCGGTCGATCTGGGCCAGATCCTCCTCGAGATAGTCCGAGGCAGGACGGCTGAAATCAAAATTCATACAGCTTCCCTTATCCGGCAGACGCGGATGCTGCAGCGCCTCGCTGAGACGGCGGATGGTCAGCGCCGTACTGAACAGGCTTTGATGCGCCTGCTCCAGCGCCCGGAGGATCTGCAGCGCCCCCTCCAGTGCCGTTTTGGAGAGGACCCGCACGCTCTCCTGGGACGCATCGCGGAAGAAATAGGGATAGCAGTAGGGCAAAATCAGGTTCACCGACGGCAGCATATGCTCCTGAGCGGGACGCTCTCCGATGCTGTCGCCGCCGATGAAGGGATAGAGCAGGCTCTCGGTGAGCCAGTAGTGCAGATTGGGGATAAAGTATTCGCACTCGGCCTGACGGCCCTGGACCCGCATCAGATCACGGCCGTAGCCGGACATGACCGCCACGATAATTCGCCGGATGGTGAGCTGTTCGCTGCGGAACACCTTGTCCAGCTTGTCGATGCGGTAGCCCTTGTGGAGCAGGTCGTCCACCAGAATGATGGGCCGCTGGAAGGATTTCAGAGTGCGCACCTGGTTTTTGAGCTGCGAATAGCCCGGATATTCCTGGATCTCGAAGCTGCGCAGGTTGGGATGGAAGCATTTCTCCACGTGGAGGGTCTTGGTCACGGTATTGGGCACGATCTCGTCGGAGAAAATCTTGCCGTAGGGAACGCACATATAGGGGCCGAGGGCCCGCTCCCCCTTCGGCCTCTCCCGCACCCCGTTCATCTTTTCGATCCGTTCCAGCAGCGCCTGGTTGAGCATTTCCGAGTCAAAGCACAGCAGCAGCTTGCCGGGGAACATCTGATTCAGCGCGCTGCGGAGTCTGGGCCGGGACTGCATCACTGCCTGCCGGACAGCAGACTCGTCGTGATGGGGTTTTTTGATACATAGCATAACATCCTGCAGCAATATCACCGGGGCGCGCATATCCACATAGAAAATGTCCTCATTCCCGGCCGGCACGAAGCCCAACTGTCTTATGGCGCTGCGCAGGGCCGTGTTTTCCTCCGGGCAGCGGCACAGGGCGTAGGTGGGGCCTTTTTCCAGGCTGCGGGCCAGCAGCTCGTTGAGAATCATCCGGATGATCTCCTCCGCCGCCTCCCCCGGCACCTGGATCCGGTCAATCCACAAAAGCTGGCCGGAGGCGTGTCTGCGGACATAGGTGGCAGCCATCAGAGAGCCGAGGACACCATAGAGGTCGTCCAGCAGAATGGTCCGCCCGACGGCCCAGCCCTCCAGCCGGTCCGGCCGGTTATAGAGAGCCACCGCCAGCGGATGCTTCAGGCCGTGGAGCAGCCGGTTCAACTCCTCCGGCGCGTCCTCCGACGGGGCCTTAAAGCGCCGGAACAGCAGGCTCTGCCGCTCCAGGACGCTCTTTTCCTCCGGTGAGCGGACGTAGAGACCCTGCTCATAGATCAGGTTCTGCACCACCGGGTCGACCAGCATGGAAATGTCCAGCTTCTGGTCGATGGACTCACGGATGCGGGTGGAGCTGACCGTCTCGTAAAAGGGCGGCAGGGACAAAAGCTGCACCTTGCCCCGGAGAATGGCGGAAAGCTCCTCCGGGCTGCTGCTGCCGTCGCGGCAGAAAATAATATGGTTGTAGGAAGCGGCGCTGCCGGGACCCGTCTGCCGGTAGGCCGAGGCGTTGGCGATGACGTCGCTGCCGGCCACCAGGTAAAGCTCCCGTCCGGGCAGCAGCTTTTTCAGCAGTGCAAGATCCTGCGGCATAGCGATATTGATGGGGATATCGTCAGGGAACAAGTAGGTATCCGGCTGGTCGGCAATGGAAATACCCACGATCTTCCGCCGCAGCAGCTTGGGCAGGGTCTTTTTGCTCCAGGAGAATTCGTCCACCGCCAGATAGACCTCAAAGCCCCGGGCGCGGATCTCCTCCACGATCTGCTTGTGGCCCACGGAGAAGGGGTCGAAGGTTCCGGGGAAAAAGGCCGCAGGCTTGGGCGGCACAAAGCGGAAGGGCCCGCGCTCGGCCTCCTGCTCGACGATAAAACGGTAAAGATGGTTGAGCATGGCGGCCCGGTTGAAGAAAACCAGGTTGCCCTTGTGCGGCTCGGAAAGGATGGTCAGCAGCTTTTTGTGGAGGCCCGCGAAAATATCGTGGCGGCGCTCCATGGGGATCCGGCTGTTTCCCAAAACGCCCAGGCACAGGACGTTCAGGGCCGTCTGGTGGATGGCCGGTTTGTAGTGGCTGACGCCGGTCATCAGAATACCGAGGATGTGCTCCAGCACGTCCGACCGTTCCTCCGGCAGGGCGGCAACGGCCTCTCCCAGGGTGCGCATGGCCACCTGGGCCGGAAGGGCGGAGGCTCCCCGCGCCAGTTCCTCCAGCTGGCCGACGGTCTCCTGCAGCTCCTTGTCCGGCAGCAGGCACATAAGCCGCCCCAGATAGGGCGCGATGAACAGGGAGACCTGTTCCTGGCCGGTCTCCAGCTCACGGGTCAGGTCGATGGTGATCTCATTGATCTGGTCCACGGACAGCTCCGGGGCGATCTCCAGCAGATGCCTGCCCGCAGCCTCGCGCACCGGCAGGTGCTCGCTGACGGACATCAGATTGGACAGGTGCATGGCCGTGTGGAAGGCGCTCTGAGGCTGCTCCCCCACCTGCCGGCACAGCATCTCCATCTGCTCCAGCTTGACCGTCCAGTGGACGACGTTTTTCAGGTTGCTCAGATGGATCTGAGAAACCTGCTGGCGAGTCAGCGGCACAAAGGGCTGCCCCAGCAGAAGTCCCTTCAGATAGAGGAACATGGCCCGGTATTCATCCTCCGGCGGGTCATAGTCCAGAAGCACCCGCTCGATGACCGGCCGCAGTCCGGGAAGCTGCTGCAAGTGCTGCAAGCAGCGCAGGCTGATGATCTTCAGCTCCACCTTCTCGCTGCCGAGAAATTCGGTGAGCCGCCCGATGAGCGCCAGGCACTGCTCCTCCCGGAGATACCGGTTGGGCACGTGGCAGATGGAGTCGATGAGGGCAAAACGGTCAAAACCCTCGGCCCGCATAGCCCGGTCAAAGAGCGGCTCCAAAAGCCGGGGGGCCTCCTTTTCGTCGCAGGAGGCGAACAGGTGCTCGCAGATGATCTTCAGGGAGTTGGAAATGCGGATGGCGTGCTTGGGCGAGATCTTCCGCTCCGGGTACAGGCATTGGTCAATATAGTATTGCCACAGCTCCACCGACTCAGACAGCAGAGTCATCATCGTCGGCGTCATGGTATCGGATCTTGCCGACTGGGGCCGCTCCTTGCGGTATTTCGGGCCGCTGTTGGCAAGGATCTGGCCCATGATGCGTCCGGCGGTGCGGCGCACGTCGCCGTCCGGGTGCATCAAAAGCTCATAGAGCAGCAGCAGGGTCTTCTGCTTGTTGGCGCGGGTCATGTAGGTGCTGAATTCCTCCAAAAGGAGCAGATAGGTTCGAATGCGCTGCAAATTCTTTTCGCCCTTGGCCTGCTCCAGAAGCTGCTCCAGGGATTTGTCCGTGCTGATGGTGCGCATGAGGGCGACGCTGCCCCGCAGGGTCATGGTGCGAAGCTCCCGCAGCGCCTGCTCCGGCGACAGCAGCGACGCGTCCGTCCGGGTGACGGGCGTCAGGGTGTTGACGTCTATCTGCGTCGGCACACCGCTGCTGACGAGCATCTGCTCAAAGTCCTGCAGCTTGGTGTAGACCGTGCGGTAGCGGAGCTGCTTCTCGGTTGTCATGTTATATAGTTTGGAGAAGATCACCTCTCCCGCCTCCCGGAGGGAGCAGAGCTTCATCTCCTCCCTGCCGTCATCCGTGCGCTTACCGCGGACGCGGAAGTCGGCGTAGATGAGCAGCAGGGATTCAATGGGCAGATTCTCAAATTCCAGGTCCCAGGTGGAGTGATTGGCCGAGACATGGCCGATGTTCTCCATGTCGTTCTCGCAGAACCACTGCCAGGTATAGTAATAGTGCAGATAAGGCACCCGGGCGGCGTCACTGCCCCGGCAGCCGAATTTTCCGATGTCATGACCCAGGGCCGCGGCGCTGATGAGGGGCAGATCCACCGGGAAGCCCGCCTGCTTTGCAAACAGGGCCGTATGCACCGCCACATTATGCACACCGATGGTATGGGAGGCCGGGTCAAAGGGCTGCAGCTCCCGTCCCAGGCGCAGCAACGCCATCAAATGAGCCTCGCGCACCGCCAGCCGGAAGCGTGCGTATTCGGCCGCCACGTTGCTGTCTTCCTCCTGCTGCGTTTCCAAGGCCAAAAGATCCGTCAGCGGGTCAAATTCCTCCACGTTTTGAGAAAACAGGGCTTCCAGCACCAGCAGGTACAGCCGCTCCCCCTCCGTCAGCTCCGGCGCTTTACCTTCCGGGAAAATACGGCTGCACAGCCGGTCGTACAGCTCCCGCAGCCATGCCTCGCCGTCGCGGGCAGTCTGCAGCCAGGGCGCGCAGAGGCTCCAAACGCGGCGGCACAGATCCGGCTGGTGACCGGAAAGGGCCAACAGCGCCCGGAGAGTCTCCGTATCCTCCAGCAGCGCACGGGCGCAGGGCAGCTCCGCCTCCGCCAGCTCCTGTGTCAGTGTTTTGGTGTTGAAAAGCTCCATGAC
>CAMFZO010000017.1 GCA_946006895.1 uncultured Clostridia bacterium
ACACCTAAGCCTTCGTCGGCAGCGTCAGATGTGTATAAGAGACAGCATCTGAACCGTTCCCACGGCGGCGTCCAGGTCCTTCCGCCCTATGCCCGGAGCAAAAAATCCGAGTGGTACAAGGGCACGGCCAACGCCATCTACCAGAACATCCCCTTTATCGAGCGCTACGACCCGGATTACGTCCTGATCCTCTCCGGCGACCATATCTATAAAATGGATTACGCCGCCATGCTCCGCTACGCCGAGGAGCAGAACGCCGACTGCACCATCGCTGTGCGCACGGTGCCCATCGAGGAGGCCAGCCGCTTCGGCATCATGAACACCAATCCCGACGGCTCCATCTACGAGTTTGAGGAAAAGCCGAAGCATCCCAAGAGCACCAACGCCTCCATGGGCATCTACATATTCAAATGGCAGATCCTGCGCCAGTTCCTCATTGCCGACGAGGAGGACCCCACCTCCGAAAACGACTTCGGCAAAAACGTCATTCCGGCGCTGCTGGCGGCGGGACATAAGCTCTACGCCTACGAATTCCGGGGCTATTGGAAAGACGTGGGCACCATCCATTCCCTGTGGGAGGCCAACATGGAGCTGCTGGGTACGGACCCGGCCTTCAAACTGGACAGCGAAAAGGGCGGCAAGATCTACGCCAGAAACTACGCCCTGCCCTCCAGCTTTATCGCAAAGAGCGCCAAGACCGTCTGTTCTCTCATCGCTGAGGGCTGCGGCATCTACGGCTCTGTCAGCCACTCCATTATCTCCACCGGCTGCACCGTGGAGGAGGGGGCCATCGTGGAGGACAGCGTCATCATGCCTGACGTGTTCATCGAGTCCGGCGTCATCATCCGCCACGCCATCGTCGGCGAGGGCTGCCGGATCTGCCGGGGTGCGGTCATCGGCGGCAGCTTCGCGGAACATGAGGAAAAGAAGATCAGCGTCATCGGCAAGAACAAGACCATCGCCGCGAACCAGTCTGTCAAGCCCGGCGAGATCATATAACAAAACAGGGCGAGGAGGGATACGCTATGACGACTACAATGGGCATTATTTTTGCCAACATTTATGACAGCTCCCTGGGGGAACTGACCAACAAGCGCACCATGGCGTCGCTGCCCTACGGCGGGCGCTATCGCCAGATCGACTTTTCCCTGTCCAATATGACCAATTCCGGCATCCGCCACATCGGCATCATTACAAAATACAATTACCACTCCCTGATGAACCACATTGGCTCCGGCCAGGAGTGGGATCTGGATCTGCAGGAGGGCGGCCTGGAGTTCATGACCCCCTATGCCGCCGACCACAACGCCAGCTACCGCGGCAAGCTGGACGCCCTCAACTCCGCCATGAATTTCCTGCGGGTGGCCAGGGAGGACTATGTGGTCTTGGTGGACAGCGGCGTTCTTTGCGCCATTGATTTCCGCGCCCTGGTGGAGGACCATATCGCCTCCGGCGCGGATGTGACCGTCGCCGTCAAGGACGGCATCAGCAACGGCGTCAAGCAGCTGGACATGGCCGTCAAGGTGGACAAGAACAGCCGTGTTACCGATATTGCCGTGGATTACTGCGCCAGCAAGGACTATCTTGCCTCCATGGGGATCTTCGTCATCAGCCGCGAGCTGCTGATCCGCGAGGTGACGGAGGCCGTCGCCCACAGTCGCTACCGCTTTGAGCGGGATCTGGTCCTTCACGGCTTTGCCAACAGCGGCATGAAGGTCAACGCCTACCAGTACGGCAGCGTGGCCCTTTTCAACGAGAGCACGGCGGAGTATTTCCACAACAATCTGGCCCTGCTGGACTACTCCGTCCGCAACGGCCTGTTCCGAGTGCCCAACCGGACCATCTACACCAAGGTCCGCAACGAGGTCCCGGTCTATTACAGTGAGGACTCGGAGATCGACGACTGCATGGTGGCCGACGGCTGCGTCTTTGAGGGCAAGGCGTCCCACTCCGTGTTCTTCCGGGGCGTTAAGCTGAACAAAAACGCCATGGTCAAGGACAGCATCATCATGTCCGACACGGTCATCGGCGAGAGCGCTCAACTGGAATATGTTATTTTGGACAAGGAAGTGGTGGTCCGTCCCGGAGCCAAGCTCTGCGGCACCTATGACCACCCCCTGGTCATTAAACGAGGAGAAACTGTATGAGAATTGCAATGGTCGCCTCCGAGGCGGCACCCTTTGTAAAAACCGGTGGCTTGGGCGACGTGATGCAGGCGCTGCCTGCGGAGCTGTCCAAGCTCAAGGGCAATGAGGTCGCTCTGTTCCTGCCCTACTACAAAAAGATCAAGCACGACAGCAACATCGAGGTGGAATCCCTGGGCTCCTTCTATATGGAGCTTTCCTGGCGGGAGAGCTATGTGGGCATTTTCCGTCTGAAGACCCGCCGGAAGAAGCTGCAGGTCTATTTCATCGACAACGAATACTATTTCGGCGCGCGCAGCACCATCTACGGCGACTTTGACGACGGCGAGCGCTTTGCCTATTTCTCCAAAGCGGTCATGGCTGCGCTGTATTTCCTGGACTTCAAGCCCGACATTCTCCACTGCCACGACTGGCAGGCGGCTATGAGCATCATCTACTGCCGGGCGCTCTACGGAAGCTGGTGCCCCGACACCAAGACCGTCTTTACCATCCACAACGTGGAGTACCAGGGCTGGGCGGATAAGACCTTTTTTGAGAATACGCTGGGACTGCCCAAGGAATATCAGGGCTATCTGACCTTTGACGGCGCCATCAACATGATGAAGGGCACCATCGAGGTGGCGGATATCGTGACCACCGTTTCCAAGACCTACGCCGAGGAGCTGCGCTATCCCTATTACGCCCACCGTCTGGACGGCGTTCTGCGGGGCGCCTGGCTGTGGGGCATCACCAACGGCATCGACACCACCGTCTATGACCCGGCAACGGATCCCGCCCTCAAGACCAACTACAGCGCCAAGCAGATGGAGGGCAAGTGGGACAACAAGCTGGCTCTGCGCCAGGAGCTGGGACTGCGGTCCGATACCGACGCGCCGATCTTGGCTATGGTGTCCCGGCTTGCCGGTCATAAGGGCATCGACCTGCTGTGCTACATCGCCAACCGCCTGATGGAGCGGGAGGTGCAGCTCGTCATTGTGGGTACCGGCGAAAAGCAGTATGAATATGCCCTCAGCGCTCTGGCCCGTCAGCATCCGGGACGGGTCGCTGTCCGGCTGGCCTTTGATCCGGCTCTTGCCTCGCGTGTCTATGCCGGCGCGGATATGTACCTGATGCCGTCCAAGTCCGAGCCCTGCGGCCTGTCGCAGATCATTGCCATGCACTACGGCACGGTGCCCGTCGTCGCCAGCACCGGCGGCCTGCGGGATACGGTGCCGCCCTACAACTGGGATACGGAGGAGGGCAGAGGCTTTACCTTCCAGAGCTATAATGCCGATGATTTTCTCGGCGCTATTGACCGGGCGGTCGGATTGTATTATAATGACCGGGATCGCTGGAACCGCCTTGCCAAGCACGATATGGAAGTCGATTTCAGCTGGCGGCAGCCCGCTGCGGAATATATGCAGCTCTATACGGAGCTGAGACAGAAATAAAGGTTTTTTTAGGAGGACCCATGAAGAAGCAAACACCCAAAGAATCGGTTATTGACGTGCGCGGGGAAGCCCGCGCAGATGTGATGAAGGAGCTGGAGGACAGTATGCGCAGGCTTTTTGGCTGCGGGCTGGCCGACGCCACGGAAAAGCAGATCTATCGCGCCCTGTGCTATATGCTGCGGGAGATCCTGACGGAAAAGAACGGCGATTTTAATGACCGCGTTTCCCGCAATGAGCAGAAGGAAGTCTATTATATGTCCATGGAGTTCCTGGTCGGTACCAGTCTGCGCAACAATCTGTTCAATCTGGGCATGGAGCAGGAGGTCCGGGAGGGCCTGAAAAAGATCGGCTTTGATATTGACCGGATCTATGCTCTGGAGCCTGACGCAGGTCTGGGCAACGGCGGTCTGGGACGTCTGGCCTCATGCTATATGGACGCTGCCACCGGTATGAACTATCCCGTCACCGGCTATTCCATCCGCTATGAGTTCGGCATTTTCCGCCAGAAGATCGTTGACGGCTGGCAGATGGAATTCCCGGACAACTGGCTGGAAATGGGCGATGTCTGGCTCCGGCCCCGGGAGGACGATGCGGTGGAGGTCCGTTTCGGCGGCGAGGTTCGCGAGTGGATGGACAACGGAAAGTTCAAGGTGGCGCAGGTTGGCTACAATTCCGTCATTGCCGTGCCCCACGATCTGTTCATCTCCGGCTATCACAGCGACAGCGTCAACCGTCTGATCCTTTGGAGTGCCAAGCTGCCGCAGAGCTTTGACATGGCGGCCTTCTCTCGCGGCGATTACGTCCGCGCTCTGGAGCAGAATGCTATGGCTGAGACCATCTCCAAGGTGCTCTATCCCGCTGACGACCATATCCAGGGCAAGCGCCTGCGTCTGAAGCAGCAGTATCTGCTGGTCTCCGCCTCTCTGCAGAGCATCCTGAAAAAGCACTATAAAAAGTACCATACCTTTGACAATCTGGCCGACAAGGTCGCCATCCACATCAACGACACCCATCCGGCCCTCTGCGTGCCGGAACTGATGCGTCTGCTGGTGGACGAGAACGAGTACGGCTGGGACAAGGCCTGGGAGATCACCTGCAAGACCCTGTCCTATACCAACCACACGGTCATGAGCGAGGCCCTCGAGCGCTGGAACGTGGACCTGTTCCGGGAGCAACTGCCCCGTATCTACTCCATCTGCGTGGAGATCAACCGCCGCCTGATCGAAGGCCTCAGCAAGGTCTACCCCAACGACTGGGGCAAGATCAACTATATGGCGGTCATTGCCAACAACGAGATCCGCATGGCCAATCTGTGCCTTGCCGCCTGCCATAAGGTCAACGGCGTTTCCAAGCTCCATACGGATATACTGCGCAACGGCATTTTCCGCGACTACTGCCAGATCACGCCGGACCGCTTCCTCAACGTGACCAACGGCATCGCCTACCGTCGCTGGCTGTGCCAGTCCAATCCGCTGCTGACCGACTATCTGACGGACATCATCGGCGACGGCTTTAAGCGCGACGCCCGGAATTTGGAAGCCCTGCTCAAATACCATGACGACGAGACGGTGCTGCAGAATCTGCGCAGCATCAAGCGCAAGAACAAGGAACGTCTGGCAGCGCTCATTGCCGAGCGCAACGGCGTCAAAGTCGATCCGGATTCCATTTTCGACATTCAGATCAAGCGCCTGCACGAGTACAAGCGCCAGCTTCTGAATATTCTCCACGTCCTGCATCTTTACAACGAGATCAAGGCCAATCCCTCGGCGCCCTTTGTGCCGCGCACCTTTATCTTTGCGGCGAAGGCCTCCGCGGGCTATATCCGCGCAAAGCAGATCATCAGCCTGATCGTGGCCGTGTCCAACTTCATCAACGCCGATCCCGAGGTCCGCGACAAGCTCAAGGTGGTCTTTATTGAGGACTACAAGGTGTCCCTGGCCGAGATCATCATTCCGGCGGCGGACATCTCCGAGCAGATCTCCGTGGCGGGCAAGGAAGCCTCCGGCACCGGCAACATGAAGCTGATGATCAACGGCGCAGTCACCATCGGCACCCTGGACGGCGCCAACGTGGAGATCCACGAGCAGGTAGGCGACGACAACATCTTCCTCTTCGGCATGAAGGCCCATGAGGTGGACGCTCTGTGGCAGCAGGGCTACAACCCCAACGAGTTCCTGACGCCTGCATTGCGGGAGGTCCTGGATATGCTGACCTCCGGCATCCTGGGACAGCGCTTTGACGATCTTGTCAGCAGCCTGCTGACCAACCGCTTCGGCACCGCCGACCCCTATATGACCGTTGCCGACTTCACCGACTACGCCCGCGCACAGAAGCTGGTGGGCGAGACCTACCTCGATGCCAGGAAGTTCTCCAATATGTCCCTGGTCAATATCGCCAAGGCCGGTATTTTCTCATCTGACCGCTCGGTGGAGGAATATGCCGAGAATATCTGGAATCTTAAATAAAAATGCGCATCTTGTTTGACAGCAGAAATGCGGCCCACAAGACCCCGTTCGGTTGTATCCGAACGGGGCAGCGGTGCATTCTGCGCCTGCTTGTCCCTGCAAACTGTTATGCGACCGGCGTAAAGCTCATGCTGGAGGACTGTGAGAACGCGCCGGCAGGGGAGTATCCTTTTGTAAAGGAAGAAGATCGCGGCGACGGCTATACGGCTTACCGCTGCGAATTTGCGCCTGAGGAACGGGGCCTGTATTATTATTGGTTCTACGTGACCAAAGAAAACGGCGGCTTCCGGCTGTTCAAGCAGGGAAGCGGGACCAATATGGAGGCGGGTGACAAGTGGCAGCTCAGCGTCATTCCCGCCGATTTTACCACGCCGGACTTCGCCAGGGGTGCGGTCATGTACCAGATCCTGCCGGACCGCTTTTATAAGTCCGGCGACTGTGACCTGACGGAGAAGCTACGGCCCTTTACCGTCCATGCAAGCTGGGACGAGATGCCGGACTACACGCCCGACGCTGAGGGCAACTGGTGCGGCGACTTTTTCGGCGGCAACCTCAACGGCGTGCGGGAAAAGCTGCCCTATCTGAAGGACCTGGGGGTAGAGGTGATCTACTTCAACCCCATTTTTATGGCCTACTCCAACCACCGCTACGATACCGCCGATTATAAGCGCATCGACCCAATGCTGGGGACCGAGGCGGAATTCAAGGCCCTCTGCGACGAGGCCCACAGCATGGGTATCCGCATCGTCCTGGACGGCGTTTTCTCCCACACCGGCAGCAACAGCGTCTATTTTGACGCCAAGCACGTCTTCGGTAACGGCGCCGTCAGTAATCCTGACTCGCCTTACCGGGAGTGGTACCGTTTCAGGCACTATCCCGACGACTATGACGCTTGGTGGAATATGCCCACGCTGCCCAACGTGGAGGAGGTCACACCCAGTTACATACTCTATATAATTGAGGATGACGACTCTGTGGCCGCCCACTGGCTGGGCTTGGGTGCTGACGGTTTCCGTCTGGATGTGGTGGATGAGCTGCCCGACGAATTTGTCTGTAAGCTGAAAAAACGCATCCGCTCCATAAAGCCCGACGCGCTTCTGCTGGGCGAGGTCTGGGAGGATGCCTCCAACAAGCGGACCTACGGCGTTTCCCGCCGGTACTTTGTGGACGGCGAGCTGGACTCCACCATGAATTATCCCTGGCGCACGGCGATCCTCAACTACATTCGCGGCCTGGACGACGGAAGCGCACTGGGAGAGACCGTTATGACCATTGCGGAAAACTATCCGCCTCAGGTGCTTTCCTGCGTAATGAATCTGCTGGGCAGCCACGACACGCCCCGTATTCTGACCGCTCTGGTCGACGATTTCCGGGGCAGCCGGGAGGAAAAGGCAGCGCGCACCCTGTCATATGAGGACCGAAAAACAGCCCTCGAGCGCCTGAGAGCCGCCGCTTTTTTGCAGTTCACCCTGCCCGGTATGGCCAGCATTTATTACGGCGACGAGGCGGGAATGGAGGGCTTTGATGACCCGTTTTGCCGCCGGACCTACCCCTGGGGCAGAGAGGATACAGCTCTCCGGGCATATTACCGGTCCCTGTGCCGGCTGAAAAAGGAACTTCCTGCGCTGCGTCATGGGGATGTCCGCGTGACTGCGGCAGGGGAGGGGCGCATCGCCTTTACCCGCACTGCACAGGAGCAGCGGGCGGAAGTGTTCGTCAACCGTTCCCATGAGGTCTGGACCCTGCCGGAGGGCAAGGTGCGCTTCGGCCGCGGCCTTGATCTGGACGGCGAGCAGACCATGCTGCAGCCGGGCGGATTCTGTCTGCTGATCTGCCAATGACCGAAATCATTCTGTGAAGGAGAAATACATATGAAATTTTCTGAAATGCCCTATGTGCGGCCCGACATGGACAAAGTCAAGGCCGAGCTGAACGCCTGCGCGGAAAAGATCCGCACGGCGGACTCTGTCGAGGCGCAGATCGCCGCCTTTGACGAGGCGTCCGAGCTTTCCAAAGATCTCATGACCACAGGCTCCATCGCTTACGTCCGCAACACCATCAATACCGCCGATAAATACTATGACGCTGAGCGCGAGTTCTTTGACCAGACCGGTCCCGAGCTGGAGGAAAGTCTGCAGGCCATCAATATCGCCCTGCTGGATTCCCCCTACCGCAAAGAGCTGGAGGCCCACTACGGCAGCCTGCTATTCAAGAATCTGGAGATTTCCCGCCGCAGCTTCAAGCCGGAGCTGATCCCGCTTATGCAGGAGGCAAGCAAGCTGGAGGCCCAGTATCAGAAGCTCTACGCCGGACTGACTGTGGAGTTTGACGGCCAGACCATGCCCCTGCCCATGCTGGGCAAGTACAAGGAAAGCCCGGACCGCGCCGTCCGCCGCGCAGCCTTTGAGGCCGAGGGCAAGGTATTCGACGCCAACCGGGAGGAACTGGACGAAATCTATGACAAGCTGGTGAAAAACCGCAACGCCCAGGGCAGAATGCTGGGCTACGACAACTACATCCAGCTTGGCTATGACCGTCTGGGCCGCAACTGCTACGGCGCAAAGGAGCTGCAGGAGTTCCGCGACCAGATCGCCACGGACCTGGTGCCCATCATCGCCGAGGTCAAGGAGGCCCAGCGCAAGCGCATCGGCGTGGATCGCCTTTGCATCTATGACGATAAGTTCCGCTTCCCCGACGGCAACGCCAAGCCCGAGGGCACGGCGGAGGAGATCCTGGCGGCAGGTAAGGCCATGTACCAGGACCTCAGCCCGGAGACCAGGGAATTCATCGAGGCCATGTTCGACGGCGGGATGTTCGACGTTCTCTCCCGTGACGGCAAGGCGCCCGGCGGCTATTGCACCTCTTTCCCGACCTACAAGATGCCGTTCATTTTCTCCAACTTCAACGGCACCTCCGACGACGTGGACGTTCTGACCCACGAGGCCGGTCATGCCTTTGCATTTTACCGCGCCATGCATTCCGACATCAATCCGAATCTCCATGAGCCGACCATCGAGGCCTGCGAGTGCCACTCCATGAGTATGGAATTCCTGACCCAGGATTACCACAAGAATTTCTTCGGCAAGAACACTGCGAAATACGAGCTGGCCCACTGTGAGGACAGCCTGGACTTCATTCCTTACGGCTGCATGATCGACGAATTCCAGCACCGGATGTATGAAAACGAGAATCTGACACCGGAGCAGCGCAACGCCGTGTGGGAGGAGCTGGAGCATAAGTACCGCCCGTGGCTGGATATGGACAATCTGCCCTTCTACGGCCGCTATTCCCATTGGCAGTGGAAGCTCCACGTCTATCTGCACCCGCTGTATTACATTGATTACTGCATGGCCCAGACGGTGGCCTTCCAGCTCTGGACCCTGTCCCTCAAGGACAAGGACGCGGCATGGAAAAAGTACCTGGCCTTCGTCGACGCGGCAGGCACAAAGACCTTTGCCGAGCTGTGTCACAGTGCAGGACTGCGGGTGCCTTACGAGCAGGGAACGATCCGTGACATCGGCGCCGGCATCCGTGATTGGCTGATGGCCAATAATAATGTATAAAGAACTGCCGGAACGGACAAATGTCTTTGTTGCATAGACATTCTGAGAGAAATTGACCCCCAGAATGAATATCCGCCCAAATTTGTATAAACCTTACAAATCTTTTTACGGTTTAAAGTAAAATTGGGCAGAAAGTCGTCGGAAATTGCAGAATTGCGCGCCGGCCTGAATACGAAGAACGTGCCGAAATCTGGTGAAATGTCCGAATTATTGGAGGCACACCTGTGCAAAACGCCCAAAAAATACGGCGCAAATTGTCTGCTCCTTTATTAAAACAACGAGTTTTAAAAAAGAGCATGAAAAATGAAAGTTTTTTGTTGATTCTGCGCCAAATCTATGGTATAGTATGCAAAAGCTAGAGTGCAGTATTACTATTATTTTCGGTGGTGTAGGTTGTGGCTTCAAGGAAGTATACGGGTGATTACCGCGTCGAACCGCATCTTTGCCCCAACGGAAAGATAAAGGACGTTCCCATCTACTGCGGCGACTATTTCCGTTTCGCCCGGGCGCCTGAGAAGGTCCGGCGCAGCTTATGGACGGCGATGCTGTTTCATCTGCTCCTGTCCGTGACGCTGCTTTTGCCGCTGTTCTTTTCCTGCAGCTATGCGCAGCAGTTTTATGTCGTGATACCCATGCTGGTCGCCATGATCCCCGCCGTCTTGCTCTGGGCCGGGCTTTGGCGTCTCTGGCGGGTAAAAGCTCCTGTCACCCGCGAGTACCGCGACAAGTCCGCCGGACGCATCGAATGGTGCTCCACGTTCCAGCTTGTCGTTTCGGCGGTCAGTGTGGTCAGCTCCGTTGTATTTGTGGTGCTTTGCGAAAAAACGCTGTTGGATTGGCTTTTTTCCGGGCTGTCTGTTCTGCGGCTGCTGCTTTCCCTGCCGATCTATTTCCGCCGCTGCGCTTTTGAGATGGTGCTTTCGGAGGAAAAGCCCGCATCCTGATAACTGTCCCCACCGGACGCTATTGAATTCTTTCCGTGTTATCACGGTAGAATATAATTTTTTGGAGGTATGAAAATGAAGAAACTGATTGCTCTTCTCCTTGCTCTGGCTATGATCGCCTGCCTGTTTGTGGGCTGCAAGGAAACAGAAGAACCGTCCGTCACTGACAACAGTGCGCCCACTGAGAGCACTGGCAGTGAGGAGCCCACTCCCTCGGCCGACACTCCGTTGGTCGTTGGCTACAGCCCGTTCAGCAGCAAGTTCTCGCCGTTCTTCAGCGAGACTGCTTATGACCAGGATGTCTATGCCATGACCCAGATCGGCCTGCTCACCAGCGACCGTACCGGCGCTATCATCCTCAACGGTATTGAGGGTGAGACCATCGAGTACAACGGCACGCCCTACACCTACTATGGCCCGGCTGACCTGACCATCACCGAGAATGCCGACGGCACTGTCTATTATGACTTCGTGCTCCGCGACGACATCACCTTCTCTGATGGCGAGCCCCTGACCATCGACGACGTCATCTTCTCCATGTACGTCCTCTGCGACCCGACCTATGATGGCAACAGCACCCTGTATGCTCAGCCCATCCTCGGCATGGAAGAGTACCGCGCCGGCATGACCACTCTGGCGAAGGCCCTGGTTGCCGCCGGTCGTGAAAACACCGACTTCACCAACTGGACCGAGGAACAGCAGACCAAGTTCTGGGACAATATCGACAAGGCTCTCGTTCCCTTCGCTCAGGGCATCGTGGATTACTGCGTTGAGGGCGGCTACAATGAGGAAGGCGACGTAGCCGGCGCTTCCGCCAACTGGGGCTTCTCCGGCACCTCTGAAACGGTTGAGGATTTCGCCATGGAAATCGGCGAAACCTATGGCTGGAGCTTCTCCGCTATGGAGGCTGAGGTTGGTCTCTCCGACGCTCTTGCGGATATGATGGACGCTGACGTCTATAACGACTATCCCACCATGGGCATCAAGAACGGTGAGTCCGCTCCCAACATCGCCGGCATCCAGAAGACCGGCGACTACTCCATGCGTGTTGTTCTGACCAAGGTCGACGCCGTTGCTATCTATCAGCTGGGCGTCACCATCGCTCCGATGCACTACTACGGCGACGCTTCCCTCTATGACTACGACAACAACAGCTTCGGCTTCCCGAAGGGCGATCTGAGCTCCGTCCGTGCGAAGACCACCCAGCCCATGGGCGCTGGCCCCTACAAGTTCATCAAGTTTGAGAACGGCGTTGTCAACTTCGAGGCCAACGATAGCTACTATCTGGGCGCTCCGAAGACCAAGTATGTCAACTTCTTCGAGACTCTGAGCGAAGATGACAAGCTCAACGGCGTTGTCACCGGCACCATCGACATCACTGACCCGTCCATGAGCGTGGACGTCGCGAAGGCTATCTCCGACAAGAACGGCGGTGCCGGTCTGGTCGGCGACGTCATCACCACCGACCTGGTCAACAACCTGGGCTACGGCTACATCGGCATGAACGCAAATGTCATGAACGTTGGCGGCGACGGCAGCTCTGAGGCTTCCAAGAATCTCCGTAAGGCTTTCGGCACCATCCTCTCCGTCTATCGTGACGTCGCTATCGACTCCTACTACGGTGAACTGGCTTCCGTCATCAACTATCCGATTTCCGATACTTCCTGGGCCGCTCCCCGTCCCGCTGACGACGGCTACAAGCTCGCTTTCTCCACCGCTGTGGACGGCTCCGACATCTACACCTCCGACATGACCACGGAGGAGAAGTACGCTGCCGCTTCCGCCGCTGCTCTGGACTACCTGGAAGCTGCCGGCTACACCGTCACTGACGGCAAGGTCACCGCTGCTCCCGAGGGCGCTTCCCTTGAGTACGAGCTGTGGATCCCCGCCGACGGCACCGGCGACCACCCCTCCTTTATGATCTGCACCCTGGCCCGTGACGCTTTCGCAGAGCTGGGCATCAACCTCATCATTAAGGACCTGACCAACTCCAGCGATCTGTGGGATGCTCTTGAGGCAGGCGAGGTTGCTATGTGGGCTGCTGCTTGGGGCGCAACTGTTGACCCCGACATGTACCAGATCTACTACTCCGACGTTGCCAATGCTGGCACTGCTTCCGAAGGTCAGAACCAGGCTGGCGGCGCCAACCAGGGCGGCTCTAACTACATGTACTGCATCGCTGACGCAGAGCTCGACCAGCTGATCATGGATGCCCGTGCTTCCACCGATCAGACCTATCGTAAGGCTATGTACAAGGCTTGCCTCGACATCGTCATCGACTGGGCCGTTGAGATCCCTGTCTATCAGCGTCAGAATGCCATCATCTTCAGCTCCGAGCGTGTTGATATGAGCACTGTCACTCCGGACATCACCACCTTCTATGGTTGGATGGCTGAGATCGAGAAACTCGAGCTGATCGCAAACCAGGGCTAATAGAATATAGAATCGTCTGATTCTGAAAGTCATTCATACAAGAATCTGATAAAAAGCCATAATGCTTTTTATAGCGCCCGAAGCGTGTCAGATTCTGCATGAGACGGCACAGCGTGCCTTAAGCACGATGTGAGTGTGCGAAGCACACGGGATTCCTGACTAAATTTTTTAGTCAGGAATCAATATCGGACGGTTGCTCCGCAGCCTCCGGGCTGCGGAGCAGCCCAACTGCGTATCAAGCAACTGCTCTGCCTTTTTCGCGGAGCCGTTGCTTGATACGCAGTGGAGCGTTATTTTTTTCATAGCGCTTTTTTTACTGCGTATCGGAATGGAGGAGTATTTGTGCGCAAATATATAGTCAAACGCATACTGATATCAATACTGATCTTGTTTTTCGTCGCGTTTATCATCTATGCGCTGATGCGCTGTCTGCCGTCTTCCTACATAGAGTCGATGGCACGACAAAAATCCATGCAGCCCGGCTCTAAGAGCTTCGATGAATGGATGCAACAGCTTACACAGATGTATAATATGGATAAGGGTATCATACCCGGCTACTTTAGCTGGTTGGGCCAGGTGTTCCGAGGCGATTTCGGCGACAGCTGGTTCTACACGGTTCCTGTCTTGAAAAATTCAGCGATACGGTCTGGCTGTCTTTTGTCATGGGTGCAATCACCATGGTGCTGGAAATTATTATTGCGATCCCTCTCGGCATCATTGCTGCGAAGAAGCAGTATTCCAAGACCGATTACACCATTTCCGTCCTGGCCCTCGCCGGTATCTCCCTGCCGACCTTCTTCTTTGCCTCCCTGCTGAAGCTGGTGTTCTGCATCAAGCTGGGCTGGTTCGATCTGATGGGTCTGGTCGGGCGAAATTATGAGCAGCTCAGTGCCTGGGGCAAATTCTTGGACAAGGCGGACCATCTGTTCCTGCCCATCCTCACGCTGACGATCCTGTCCATCGGCGGTCTGATGCGTTATACCCGTACCAATATGCTGGAGGTCCTGAATGCCGACTATATCCGCACGGCCCGCGCCAAGGGCTTAAGCGAACGGAAGGTCATCTATCATCACGCTTTCCGCAACACCCTGATCCCCCTGGTCACCATCATCGGCGGCAGCCTGCCCGGCCTGTTCTCCGGCGCCATGATCACCGAGACCCTTTACTCCATTCCCGGCATCGGCTATACCTCCTATCAGGCCATGGTCGGCGGCGATATTCCGTTCTCCATGTTCTACCTGACCTTCCTGGCAGTCTTAACGCTGCTCGGCAACCTGATTTCCGACATCCTGTACGCCGTGGTCGATCCCCGCGTGCGCATTTCGTAAGAGAGGAGGCGCTTTCCTGTGTCTAAAGAAAATAAGAAGAAAGATCAAAGTGTCTCCAATGAAAACATTTCCCTGAATGACGACCGCCGCGTCAAGGTCCTTTCACCCGGCGCTCTGGTCGCCAAGCGTTTCTTCCGCAACCGCACCTCCGTTGTCGGTCTCGCGGTCCTGATCTTTATGTTCCTCTTCTCCTTCGTCGGCGGATTGATCTCTCCTTATGACGAGGACCAGCTCTTTTACCGCAGCGAATACCACAATAAGACCTATGCCGGCGTCGTGGAAAACACTGAGTTCCGCTATGCCACGGCGGAGGGTCAGACCTTTGACGCTGTTGTCCAGGCGCAGATGATCCTGGCACTGCAGAAGGGTAATGAAGCTTTCTCCTACCGTGACATTAATTATACCCTGTCTCTTATACACATCTCCGAGCCCACGAGACGTAGAGGAAT
>CAMFZO010000018.1 GCA_946006895.1 uncultured Clostridia bacterium
TTCCTCTACGTCTCGTGGGCTCGGAGATGTGTATAAGAGACAGCCGTGGCAAAGATGGAGCGCGACGAGGAGAACGGCATGGACCCGGCAAAGGCAGGCGCCTGTATCGCCAGGCTGGCGCTGAGGAAAAACGTCAAGCCTTTGTACGCCATTCGGGCAGATTATAAATTTCTGTCCGTCCTGGCGCGGCTCCTTCCCGTTCGGCTGCTGAGCCGGGTGGTCTATCAGCTCTACGCAAAATAAGCGAAAACAGCAGAAACAGCGCCCCGTTTCCCGGTACCGGATACCGAAGAAACGGGACGCTGTTTTTTCAGGCTCTCCCGCTTATTGCTTATGGCAGGAGCAGTCGGTGGGGCAGCAGCCGCAATTGCCGCCGCAGGAGGCGCAGCCGTTTTTCCTGCCCCGTACCAGCTTCACAACGATCAGCGCCACAACAAGGGCGAGGACAAGGCACACGAGAATGGTGGCGATATTTTCCGCGATCCATGCAAACATCTGATTTTCGCTCCTTTCATGAATTCCTGTCAAAATACGGCTTTATTTCACTTTGACCTTTTTTGTCAGCCGGGCGGCTTCTTGATAGGGCCGGAAGAGCAGATAGCCCATGAGGGCCAAAATGGCGACGGCGAAGATCAGGCCGATGACATTGGCGTTTCCCGTGAAAAGGCCGCCGAACTGGTTGACCATCAGGGCGATGGCGTAGGCAAAGCCGCACTGGTAGCCGATGGCGAACCAGGTCCATCTGCCGCTGTTCATCTCGCGCTTGATGGCACCGATAGCCGCGAAACAGGGCGCGCACAGCAGGTTGAACACCAGGAAGGAGAAGCCGGTGATGCCGGTGAACGCGGCGGCCAGATTCTGGTAGACCGTTCCGGCGCCGCCGCCATAGAGGATGCCCAGGGTGCCGACGATATTCTCCTTGGCCACCAGGCCGGTGATGGAGGCCACGGCAGCCTGCCAGTTGCCCCAGCCCAGAGGCTTGAAGATCCAGGCGATGGCGCTGCCGATGGCTGCCAGGAGGGAGCAGTCGATCTCCTCCTCGCTCAGCATCCGGAACGTGCCGTCCACAAAGCCGAAATAGGTGGTGAACCAGACGAAAATGGTGGACAGGAGGATGATGGTGCCTGCTTTTTTGATAAAGCTCCAGCCGCGCTCCCACATACTGCGCAGGACATTGCCCGCCGTGGGCAGATGGTAGGCAGGCAGCTCCATGACAAAGGGCGCAGGCTCACCGGCAAAGGGCTTGGTCTTCTTCAGCATGATGCCGGAGACGATGATAGCGGCCATGCCGATAAAGTAAGCGGAGGTGGCGACCCAAGCGCTGCCGCCAAACAGAGCGCCGGCGATCATGGAGATAAAGGGCACCTTGGCGCCGCAGGGGATAAAGGTGGTGGTCATAATGGTCATCCGGCGGTCCCGTTCATTTTCAATGGTGCGGGAGGCCATGATGCCCGGCACACCGCAGCCCGTGCCGATGAGCATGGGGATGAAGCTCTTGCCGCTGAGGCCGAATTTGCGGAACACGCGGTCCAGCACGAAGGCGATGCGGGCCATATAACCGCAGGCCTCCAGGAAGGCCAGCAGCAAAAACAGGACCAGCATCTGCGGCACAAAGCCCAGCACCGCGCCGACGCCTGCCACGATGCCGTCGAGGATCAGGCCGTTGAGCCAGTCGGCGGTACCGGCCTTTTCCAGGGCGTTTCCGATGAGGACGGGGATACCCGGCACCCAGACGCCGTAGTCAGCCGGGTCCGGTGCTTCAAAGCCGTTTTCCCCCAGGTAGGCCACCGCGTCCACATAGGTCATGGGGACGGTGGTCTCTTCGTCGGCGGTGCCGGGGATGGTATCATACCAGGCGGTCATGGTGCTGACGGCCAGGGTCTCCTCATCCTCCACCTCCACCGTGGCGGAATCGGATGCAGGCCGGAGGGCTTTCAGCTCCGCCAGGGCGGCGTCGGCGTCAAGATCCTCCGCCTCGGGATCGATCTCCGTGAAGGCGCTGACGGCCTGGACGGCTGCGGTGTAGTCGTCGCTCACTTCACTATAGGCGGAGGAACCGATGCCGAACAGGTGCCAGCCGTCACCGAACAGGCCGTCGTTGGCCCAGTCAGTGGCAAAGGAGCCGACAGTCACCATGGAGATGTAGTATACCAGGAACATGATTGCCGCGAAGATGGGCAGGCCCAGGAAACGGTTGGTGACGATTCTGTCGATCTTGTCGGAGGTGGAGAGCTTTCCGGCGGACTTTTTCCTGTAGCAGGCTTTGATCACCGAGGCGATGTAGACATAGCGCTCGTTGGTGATGACGGATTCGGCGTCGTCGTCCATTTCCCGTTCGGCAGCCTTGATGTCCTCCTCGATGTGGGCCAGAGTGTCCGGGGCGATGTTCAGTTGGCTGAGAACCTTGTCGTCCCGCTCGAAGATCTTCACGGCGTACCAGCGCTGCTGTTCCTCCGGCAGGTCATGGACCGCCGCCTCCTCGATATGGGCCAGGGCGTGCTCCACACAGCCGGAGAAGGTGTGCATGGGGACGGTCTTTCCGTTCTGCGCGGCATCAATGGCGGCTTCCGCCGCCTCCATCACGCCGGTCCCCTTCAGCGCCGAGATCTCGACGATCTTGCAGCCCAGTTGGCGGGACAGCTCGGCGGTGTCGATTTTGTCGCCGTTCTTCTTCACCACGTCCATCATGTTGATGGCCACGACCACCGGGATGCCCAGCTCGGTCAGTTGGGTGGTGAGATAGAGGTTGCGCTCCAGGTTGGTTCCGTCGATGATGTTCAATATGGCGTCGGGGCGTTCGCCCACCAGGTAGTTCCGGGCGACCACCTCCTCCAGGGTGTAGGGCGACAGGGAATAGATGCCCGGCAGGTCGGTGATGACCACACCGCTGTGCTTCTTGAGCTTGCCTTCCTTTTTCTCCACGGTGACGCCCGGCCAGTTGCCCACGAACTGGTTGGAGCCGGTCAGGGCGTTGAACAGGGTCGTTTTGCCGCTGTTCGGATTGCCCGCAAGGGCGATTCTCAGATCCATGACATATCCTCTCTTTCAATGATTAGCTGTGACTAACTCGATGCCGCAAAAAGCCTGTGCTACGCGATCTCGATCATTTCCGCGTCCGCCTTTCGCAGCGACAGCTCATAGCCCCAGACCGTGACCTCGATGGGGTCGCCCAGGGGTGCTACCTTGCGGATACAGACCGTGACGCCTTTGGTCAGGCCCATGTCCATCAATCTGCGTCTGGTGGCGCCCTCGCCGTGGAGCTTCACCACCGTGACCGTGTCTCCGATGCTTGCCTGTCTGAGCGTTTTCATTCTCCGTTTCCTCCTTTTTATTGCTGATTCTTGATTAATACTGATTCTTGATTAAAATGTTTAATCAAGAATCAGTATTAGTATCAAATCATGATCTTCCGCGCCATTTCCCTGTCAAGGGCCACGCGGGAGCCCTTGACGTTGACGATCAGGTTCCCGCCCAGCGTGTTGACGACGGTGACAGTACCGCCGACCACAAAGCCCAGGTTTTCCAGGTGTTTTTTCACCTCAGGCGAGCCGCCGATCTTTCGGATGATGTTTTCCTTTCCCGCATCCGCAAACGCAAGGGGCATCATGGCTGGTCCCTTCCTTTCCTTTTTGTCCACCTTTAGTTAGTTATAACTAATCCTTAGGCGGTAAAACCGGTTAGCTTTCGCTAACCTCATACATCATAGCCTATGCTTCAGCATTTGTCAATAGACTTTTTGGAAAAATTTTTCCCATTAAAAAACGCACAGGGAGTTTTCGCTCTCCCTGTGCGTGTTTCAAGGGTCCGGATTCTGGACATTCAGTTTTCCATTCGGATCTGTTCCTTTTGGCGCAGCGGATAGCGGACCGGAAGCTCCGCGTCCAGGTCCTCGTTGAACATACTGACGCCGGTGATCTGGTGGTTTTCGTAGGTGGTATAGTAGTAAATCCCCGTATCCGCGCTGCAGCAGGAGGTGTAGATGGTCAGCTCATATTTTCCGCCGCCCAGGTCGCAGCAGCCTCTCTGCTGCTCCACGGAGCCGAGAATGTGGAAGAACTGGTTAACGCTCTCCTCCTCTGACGTGCCGGAAAGGGAATTCATCTTCACAAAGGCCACGCGGACAAAGCGGGACTGAGAGGACAGGTCACCGGGAAGCCCCAGGCCGCCCATGCCGCGGCTGTAGACCTGCAGCGGCAGCGCACTGCTGAAGTGATTCTCCGGCGTGGAGGCGGACAGGTTCCTGTAGTTGTTCAGGCAGAACATCTGCTGGTCAAAGGGCGGATTGTTGGTCAGCACGCCCACGGGATTATCATAGACGCGCAGCCCGTCGGCCACGGATTCCACCGTAAGGGCACCGGTGCGGTCGGCGATGAGCCAGTGCTGCCGGGCCAGAGGCAGCGCGTCACTGAAGGGAATGTCCACCAGATTGATCTTGTTCAGCAGCGTCCTTGCCTCGTCCAGCGTGGCGCACTGCCCCAAGATCCAGGGGATGAACTCAAAGGGCGTCACATTGTCCCGGTTCTCGCGGGGCGGATGGTATTCCGCGTTGCCCACGAAATTCAGGGAGGCCATGCCCAGTCCCTTTTCGTTGACCGCGTCGTAATACAGCGGATAGTCCCCCTCCACGTGGGCCATGCCGATCATGGCGTAATGCTGCCGCAGCTCTCCTGCGCAGCGGAACAGGAAGGGGTACCGGCGCGGCGTCACCGTAACCTCGTCTCCGTAGGAGAATTCATAGTCCAGTGTGCGTCCGAAATAAAAGCCTTTTGTCCGGTAAGAAGCTGCTGTACACATAGCGATCGATCCTTTCCATTATTTATATAATAGTATGCACTTGCTGCCCGGCCGCAATTCACCTTGCGCCCGGGCAGCAGTAAACATATGCTATTCGTATTGCCGCAGAAGCTCCGCGCCGCCGTCCGTCAGACGGTACACCGCCTCGGTGTCGCCGTCCAGAAGCGCAAAGCCCGGCTCCTCGGCACGGTAGAACACACAGGTGCCGCAGGAGGAGGAGATCTTTCTCGGGACCGGCGCCATTCTGGCCGTCAGACCCGCCGCCGTCATGGCCCGGTGGGTCTTCAGCGCCGCCAGGTGGGTGTGGAATGTGGCGAGATAGTCTGTCATAGCTTCTCCAGCCTGAGGGAGTATTCCTCGTCCTCCAGCTCCTTCACCGTCACGCGGTAACCGGCGTGGGCAGCGAAACGGCTGACGTTTTCCTTGGCGGTAGCGTTATCCACCAGCACCTCCAGAGCGTCGGGATGCTCTTTTTCAATGGCCTGCTTGGTCTTGATGACAGGCAGCGGGCAGGAAAGACCTCTTGCGTCGATCATATCAGTTCTCCTTCTTCAGATGGGTGACGGAGATCACCAGGATGACCACCAGGCAGACGATGGTGGCGATGGGACCGTTGACGCCGGTGCCGTCGGCGGAGGAAGCGGTCTTCAGTGTATGTGCGGCGGCAGCGCCGGCGATCATGCCCAAAACGGTGATGGCGCTGTCAGTATTGCCCTCGCCTGCCAGAACCAGCTGACGCAGCGGGCATCCGCCCAGCAACGCACAGCCCCAGCCGACGACGGTCATGCCCAGCAGGTTCCACAGCCATTCGGTGTGGGCAACGGGCTGGCCTTCAAAGCCGAAGCGGATGTAAGTGGAGACGGGGACGCCCTCGATCAGAGCGCGCAGCAGGTTGCCGCCGAGGACCGCCGCCAGGATGCAGCCGAAGCCTGCCAGCAGGCCAAATTCCTTGAACATAACTGCGTCGCGGATGCCGCCGACCATGCACAGGCGGCTCTTCTGGAGCAGAGCGCCGACTACCAGGCCGACACCCAGGGCCAGCAGAATGGGAGCGTGCTTGGAGCCGGGGCCTTCCGCGGAGGCGGCGAAAAACGTCACGCCGATGAGGGACAGGACAAAGCCGGCGGTCAGCATGACCGGGAAGGCCAGGCCCTCCACCTTGCCCTGCTTATAGGCACGGCCCAGGGAGAAATTCTTCTTGAGGAAGAATACTCCGATCAGGATGCCCAGGGCAAAGCCCACCAGGCCGATGATGGCGTTGAGGTCGCCGCCGCCGATGCGGATGACCATGCGCAGCGGGCAGCCGAGGAACACCAGAGCGCCCACCATGACCGCCGCGCCCAGGGTGAAGCGGATGATAGGGGAGCTGCCGGCTTTCGGCTTAAATTCCTTGCCGATGAGGGCCATCAGCATGGCGCCGACCACGATGCCCACGATCTCGGGGCGGAAATACTGGACGATAGAAGCCTGATGCAGCTTCAAGGAGCCTGCAATATCACGCAGGAAGCAGGCGATACAAAAGCCCATGTTGGCCGGGTTGCCAAAGGCAGTCAGCACCACGGCAGCCGCGCCGATGAGCAGTCCGCAGAGCATGACGAGCCAATGCTTTTTCAGGAAGCTTTCCTTCTTTTCCATTTGATTCTCTCCTTCTTCTTGTTTTGACGGCGGGAAGCCGTCTATCTTTATAAAGTATAACGCTATGTTGTTTCTCTGTCAAGCGTCGAAAACAAGAATTCGGCAATACGGAATTCGGCGCAAAACGGGCTGTTTTCCCGGAAATACCCTTGCGCCGCCGCGAATCAATGGTATAATAGTATCATATCTTTCTCTTTTCGGCAAGGCCGGAGGGAAAATACCGCGGCTTTTCCCGTCGATTTCGCACACAAGGGAGGCATATTCATGCTCTATTTTGACAACGCGGCGACGTCCTGGCCAAAAGCCCCCGGCGTCAGCGACGCAATGAAATACTACATTGACAAGATCGGCGTCAACATCAACCGGGGCGTCTACGCTCCGGCGCAGGAGGCCGGCCTGACAGCCCTGACCCTACGGGAACAGCTTGCCGCCTTTTTTCATCACCCGGACCCGGATCACGTGATCTTCACCTCCGGCTGCACCGCCGCGCTGAACCTGGCACTCAAGGGCTTTTTGCGTCCCGGCGACCACGTGCTGGTCAGTTCGCTGGAGCACAACGCCGTCATGCGGCCTCTGGTGCAGCTTGGCGTGGAATTTGACCGGGTCCCCTGCGATAAGGAGGGCTTCCTGCGGCTGGACCTCATCGAGCCGCTGCTGCGCCCCAACACCCGGCTTTTCGTGCTGAACCACGCCTCCAACGTCAGCGGCAGCGTCCAGGACGCGGAAGCTGTAGGAAAATTATGTAAACTTCATCAGATCGCCCTCCTGCTGGATGGCGCTCAGAGTGCGGGCCATGTGCCGGTGGATTTTGAACGCTTCGGCCTCAGCGCCCTGGCAGTGCCCGCCCACAAGGGGTTGCTGGGTCCCCAGGGCATCGGCGCCCTGCTGGTCACGTCCGACTTCGCCGCCCAAATGGAGCCGCTTCTGGCCGGCGGCACCGGAAGTATGTCCGATTCCGAGGAGATCCCCGCCTATATGCCTGACCGCTTCGAGCCGGGAACGGCCAATCTGCCGGGGATCTACGGCTGGTCTGCGGCAATGGATTATGTAAACCAAGTAGGGCTGGAGGCGCTGCGCTCCCATGAGCTGGCCCTGACGGAACGCTTTCTCAATGGTCTGCCGGAGGGCGTCCGTCTGAAAGGGACCCGGGACCTGAACCGCCGCGTCGGCGTCATTGCTCTGGATTATGTAAACCTGGATAACGCGGAGGCCGCCGACCGTCTGGAGCGGGACTTCGGCATCCTCACCCGCTGCGGGATGCACTGCTCCCCCGCCGCCCACAAGGCTCTGGGCACGTTCCCTCAGGGTGTCGTCCGCTTCTCCGTCGGCCACGCCACAACGGAGGCTGATGTGGACGCGGTCCTGCAGGCCGTTGCGGCCACGGCAAACGGCAGCGGAAAGGAGGCAGGCGCCCATGTATTTTGATTCTCACGCCCATCTGGACGACCGCCGGTTCGATGATGACCGGGCGGAGATCTTCGCCGATCTGAAAAACCACGGCGTCGGGCTTATCATGAACGTTGGCTGCGATCTGCCCTCGTCGGAACGGTCTGTGGCTCTGGCGGAGCAGTATGATTTCGTCTACGCCGCCGTGGGCAGCCATCCCGACGACGCCGACCGGGTAGACGGCAAACTGCTGGACCGCTACCGCGCCCTTGCCGACCATCCCAAGGTCCGCGCCATCGGCGAGATCGGTCTGGATTACCACTACGAGGACGTTCCCCGGGCGCGGCAGATCATCGCCTTTGAGGAACAACTGGAGCTTGCCGAGGCGCTAAAGCTGCCCGTCATCGTCCACGAGCGGGAGGCCCACGGCGACGCCATGGACATCATCACCCGGCATCCCGAGGCCCGCGGCGTGTTCCACTGCTTCTCCGGCTCTGCGGAGATGGCCCTCTGGCTGGCGGAACGGGGCTGGTATATCGGTTTTACCGGCGTTGTGACCTTCAAAAACGCCCGCCGCGCTCTGGAAGCGGTCCAGGCGCTGCCCATGGAGCGGATCCTCATCGAGACCGACTGCCCCTATATGGCCCCGGAGCCTCACCGCGGCCGCCGCAACGACAGCCGCTATGTCCCTCTGGTGGCGGCAAAGATCGCCCAGCTCAAGGGTCTTTCCCCCGAGGAGGCCGGACGCATCACCACCGAAAACGCCAAACGGCTGTTTTCCATCGAATGAATCAAACCACCAGCTGGTGGTTTTCATTAACAAAAAATGGCGGAGCCTGTTCCAAAGAACAGGCTCCGTCGTGTTTTTCCGTATCCGTTACCGCTGCATGGCCGGGACCACGTCCATGTCGGTACGCAGGTTGGAGTCGGAGATCAGATGGCGCGGGCAGACCGCAGCGCAGCGCCCGCAGGAGACGCACTTGCTGTAGTCGATGGTCGCCAGATTGTTGATGACGTGAATGGCGTCAAATTCGCACTGCTTCTCGCACAGATGGCAGCCGACACAGCCGATGTCGCAGACCTTGCGGGTATTGGCACCCCGGTCATGGTTGGAGCAGGCAATGACGATGTCGGTGTGGTAGGTGACGGGAATAATGATTCCCTTGGGGCAGACCTCCATGCACTGGAAGCAGCCGGTGCATTTGTCCGCCTCCACACGGGCAACGCCGTTGACCACGTGGATGGCGTCAAATTTACAGGCAGTGGTGCAGGTGCCGAAGCCCAGACAGCCGCTGGGACAGGCAGAGGGGCCGTTGCCGGTGACGAACATGGCGCTGCGGCAGTCAGAGATGCCCTCATAGCGGGCCTTGGAGAGGTGGTTCTGGCCGCGGCACTTGACCATGGCGACCTTCCGCTCCACCTCGACGGCCTCCACGCCCATGACGGCGGACATTTTTTTCGCCGCTTCCTGACCGCCGGCGGCGCACAGGCCGATCTCCGCCTTGCCGTCAATGACGGCCTGGGCATAGGCCTGGCAGCCTGCAAAGCCGCAGCCGCCGCAGTTGGCACCGGGAAGGGCCTCCACCAGCCTGGGCAGCCGCTCATCGGTCTTTACGGCAAAGACCCTGGAGGCCACGGCCAGCACACCGCCGAACACCGCGCCCATGACGGCAAGGACCAGCACCGCATATAAGATTTTTTCCATATCGGTACCTCCTTAAAATACCCGGAAGCCGGAGAAGCCCATAAAGGACAGAGCCAGCAGTCCGGCGGCAATGAGGGCCAGGGGGAAGCCCTTGAATGCCTTGGGGCAGTCGCAGTCCTCCAGCCGCTGACGAATGGAGGAAAACAGCACGATGGCCAGGGTGAAGCCGATGCCGCCGGTGACGCCGTAGACCACGGCCTCGATAAAGGTGTAGCTGTTCTGCACGTTGAGCAGGGCCACGCCCAGCACCGCGCAGTTGGTGGTGATCAGGGGCAGGTAGATGCCCAGCGCCTGATAGAGGGAGGGCATGGCCTTCTGCAGGAACATCTCCACAAACTGCACCAGCGCCGCGATGACCAGAATGAACACCACGGTCTGCATATATTCCAGTCCGAGAGACACCAGCAGAAACTCATTGACCGCCCAGGTCGCAGCCGAGGCAAGAGCCATGACGAAAATGACGGCGATGCCCATGCCGACAGCCGTGTCGGTCTTTTTGGAGACGCCCATAAAGGGGCAGATGCCCAGGAATTTGACCAGGATGAAGTTTTCCGCCAGGATGGCGTTGAGGGAGATGGCAAAGAGGGTGATAAAGGTATTCATCGTGCCGCCTCCTTTTTCGCTTCTCTTTCCGTCAGCTTTTTATTGACCCACTGGGTCAGGGCGATGAGGCAGCCCAGGGTCAGGAAGCCGCCCACGGGCAGAATGAGCATCAGCGCCGGGTACTGTGCCGGCAGGATGCGGATGCCGTCGGCACCGAAGACGCCCTTGCCGAAAGTGCCGCTGCCCAGGAACTCGCGGATGATGCACATGACCACAAGAGCGGCGGTGTAGCCGATGCCCTGGGTCAGTCCGTCCACGGCGGAGGCCAGCAAGCCGTTTTTCGACGCAAAAGCCTCGGCGCGGCCCAGAATGATACAGTTGACGACGATCAGCGGGATAAACACGCCCAGGCTGTCAGACAGGGCGGGAACGTAGGCTTTCAGCAGCAGGTCCACCATGGTGACGAAGCCCGCGATGATGACGATGTAAGCGGCGATGCGGATCTTGTCGGGGATGACCTTCCGCAGCAGGGAGATGACCACGTTGGAGCAGATGAGGATGATGGTGACGCTCAGGCCCATGCCGATGCCGTTAAAGAGGGTCGTGGTGATGGCCATGGTGGAGCACATGCCCAGAAGCTGGCTCAGCACCGGGTTATTGGTCAAAAGACCGGCCTTCAACTGTTTTCGGAAGTTCATCAGCCCACCTCCTTTACAAAGTCCAGCGCCAGATTCACACCGGAGACCACGGCGCGGGAGGTGACGGTGGCGCCGGTGAGAGCGTCAATGCTGCCGCCGTCCTTACTGACGGCCAGAGTGTCGGAGGTGCCGACGAACTGGGCGCGGAAGTCCTCGCGGGTGCAGTTGGCGCCCAGGGAGGCCGTCTCGCCGTGGGAGATGATGCTGACACCGGTGACGGTGCCTGCATTGTCCACGCCGACCATCATGTCGATGGCGCCGCCGAAGCCGTTGACGCTGACGCGGACCACATAGCCCGCATCGTCGGCGCGGTAGGCGGCGGTGATGCCGTCTTCCCCGGCGGGGATCTCCTCGTAATTACCCGCCGGGAAGACCTCCTGCATGGCAGCCTCGGCTTTCTGACGGGTCAGCTCGTCGATCCGGTCCTCCGTCAGATAGTTGACCAGGCCCAGCAGTCCCGCCACCACGGCGGTGATGAGAAAGAGGGTCAGCGTCAGCCGGAGGATGTACTTTGCGTCCTTCATGCCGCCTCACCGCCTTTCTTTTTCTTTTCCCGCACGGCGCCGAAACGCTTGGGAACGCCGATCTTATCAAAGAAACCGATGCAGCAGTTCATGATGAGAATGGCGAAGGTCACGCCCTCGGGATAGGAGCCGAAGTAGCGGAAGGCCACCGTCAGCACGCCGCAGCCGATGCCGTAGACGATCTGGCCGCCGTGGGTGATGGGCGAGGTGACGTAGTCCGTCGCCATGAAGATGGCGCCCAGCATCAAACCGCCGGACAGGAGCTGACAGAGCATCCAGGTGAGGCGGTCGTTGCCGCCCTGGGGGAACAGCACCGTCAGCGCCGCCACGGTAAGCAGATAGGCCAGCGGGATCCGCAGGGAAATGACCCGCCGCAGCACCAGGTACGCCCCGCCCAACAGCAGAGCGGCGGCAGAGACCTCACCGAGGGAGCCGCCGACCTTGCCCAAAAGCAGGTCCAGCAGACTTTCCGCAGGCAGCGTCTGAGCAGCCAAAGAGGCCATGGGCGTGGCGGCGGTCAGGCCGTCCAGATTGGCGGGGGTGGAGAAGGCGGAGACTGCCGTTCCCGCCTTGACCCAGTTGCCGGACATGAGGGACGGCCAGCTAAACAGGAAGGCGCGGGCAGCCAGCGCCGGATTGACGATATTCATGCCGATGCCGCCGAAAAGCTGCTTGACCAGCACAATGGCGAACACGTCGGCGATGAGGATGGTCCAGAAGGGCAGCGTCACGGGGCAGACAAAGGCGATGAGGATCCCCGTCACCACGGCGGAAAGGTCGCCGACGGTGCTGTCCTTTTTCATCAGCTTGCGGTAGGCCCATTCCGACACCACGCAGCCCAGGACCGACACCAGCGTCAGCGTCAGGCTCCGCCAGCCGAAAAACCAGATGGCGGCGATCAGGGCCGGAAGCAGCGCGATACACACGTCCAGCATGATGCGGCGGGTGGTATTGCTGCTGTGGGCGTGAGGAGAGGAGGAAATGGTCAGATTCAGATCATATTTTTTCATTTCTTTCCCTCCTTTGCCTTGGCGTCCCGGAGCATCTTTTTGGCAGTGCGGAAGCTCTGGACCAGCGGGATGCCGGCGGGGCAGCCGTAAGCGCAGCTTCCGCACTCGATGCAGTCCATGACATTGCCCTTTTCCAGGGCCTCCAGATCGCTCTTTTCCCGTGCCTTGTGGAGCTGCAGGGGCATCAGGTGCATGGGACAGGCGTCCAGGCATTTGCCGCAGCGGATGCAGTGGGGGTGATCGACCTCGTGGTTATCCTTCCGGCTGTAGCAGGTAACGGCGTTGTTGCCCTTGATGGTGCCGCAGTCCAGAGTGTGCTGGGCAATGCCCATCATGGGGCCGCCGCAGAAGATCTTATAAGGCTCGCAGGAGAAGCCGCCCGCCGCCTCGATGAGGTCGGCATAGAGAGTGCCGATGGGGGCGCTGAAATTGGAGGGCCGGGTTACGGCACGGCCGGTGACGGTGAGAACACGCTTGACCAGGGGCATACCGCGGTAGACCGCGTCATAGACGGCGGCGCAGGTGGCCACATTGAACACGGCGCAGCCTACGGCAGCGGGAAGCCCGCCGGGAGGGACGCACCTGCCCGTGACCGCCTGGATGAGCTGCTTTTCCGCGCCCTGGGGGTAACGGACCCGCAGAGCCAGCACCTCCACGTCCCGGTCGGCGGCGGCGCGGACAGCTTCAATGGCCTTGGGCTTATTCTTTTCGATGCCGATGGCAATGCGCTCCGGCTGCAGGATCTTCCGGATGACCCGCAGGCCTCCCAGAATACGCTCCGGGCGCTCCCGCATCAGACGATCGTCGGCGGTGATATAAGGCTCGCACTCGGCGCCGTTGACGATGACCGTATCCACCTTGCCCAGGCCGGAGGAGAGCTTCACATCCGTCGGGAAGCCCGCGCCGCCCATGCCGGTGATCCCCGCCTCATGGATGATGGCGACCAGCTCCTCGGCTGTCAGCTCGTTGATGCTTTCGTGCTTTTTCAGGTCGGGACACAGGATGTCCCGGAAATCGTTCTCGATGACCACGCACATACCGTTGGTGCCGGAGGGCGTGGGCCGCATCTCCACGGCGACGACCGTGCCGGAAACGGAGGCGTGGACAGGTACGCACAGTCCCTGGCCGTCACCGATCTTCTGACCGATGGTCACGCGGTCGCCCACCTTGACCAGGGGCGTGCAGGGTCTGCCGATATGCTGCGACATGGCAATGCTGACGGTTTTCGGATGCAGGGGATAGATGGGAGCCTCGCTGGACAGCTCCTTGTAGCCCTTGGGATGTACGCCGCCAAAAAACGAACGGGCCATAAAGTGCATCACCTCAATTCATTTCTATACGCATTCACTATACCATATACCTGTTGAAAAATCTACAGAAACGGACAAAAAATAATTGGAATTGGGCATAGCTTCGTAAAACAGCAAAACCGACCTATGGTTACGATCACAGGTCGGTTTTTCATGTTATGTGTCTTGGCTGGAATATCCAAGGCTCCCTCTGATGAGGGAGCTGTCAGCGAAGCTGACTGAGGGAGAGACGCTTGACAGTCAGATCAATATATTCGCATACACCACTAAAATTGCGGTCAACATCCAGATTGCAAATTCTCATTACCGTTAGATTCATGGTCTCCAGGTCTTTTGTGCGCATCTCATCTTTTTCAGCCTGCTCCGCTGCATAATGTCCGCCGCCGTCAAGCTCGATGACCAGTCTTGCTTTTGCGCAGTAGAAATCCGTAATGTAATTACCAATTGCTTTTTGCCTTTGAAAGCGCACCGGGTAGTTTCTCAAAAAATCATACCATAGTTTCCGTTCCCATGGGGTCATATTCTTTCGGAGTGTTTTTGCAAGAGGAATATTTTCTTTATTGTAGTCTTTCATTTTCTCTCCCTCTTCTC
>CAMFZO010000019.1 GCA_946006895.1 uncultured Clostridia bacterium
TTTTACAGCTCATACATTTATCGCCGTCTACGTGGAGAGGCGGCTTGTGCCTGACGTATTTCAGCAGAGCGCAGGGCCTGCGGGAAATGATGACCGAGGCCTCGTCGGCAGCCAGTTCCTCTTTGATGGCGGTCTCGCACTGGGCCAAATCATAGGGATCCACCACGCGGACGCGGTTGATGCCCAGAGCGCGGCAGAGGGCCTCCAGATCCACCTTGGCTGCCGGATCACCCTTGAGATTGAAGCCGGTGGTGGGGTTCTGCTGGTGGCCGGTCATGCCGGTAATGGAGTTATCCAGAATAATGACGGTGCTGTGGGAATCGTTATAGGCGATATTCACCAGACCGGTCATGCCCGAGTGCATAAAGGTGGAGTCGCCAATGACCGCCACAGTATTCTTCTCCGTCGCACCGTTATGGGCTTTGTTGAAGCCGTGGATGCCGGAAACCGACGCGCCCATGCAGACAACGCTGTCGACAGCGTTCAGAGGGGCAACGGCACCCAGCGTATAGCAGCCGATGTCACCGATGACATTGAGCTTCAGCTTTTTCAGGGTGTAATACAAACCGCGGTGGGGACAGCCGGCGCACATGACAGGCGGACGTGCCGGGATGGCTGCATCCAGCGCTCTGCCCGCCGGTACGGGAAGCCCCAGACCGGCAGCGACTTTATTCTGAGAGAGCTCGTCAATGTTGGAGAAGAGGTTCTTCCCTTCTACCTGAAGGCCGATGGTCTTGCAGTAGTCCTCCACGAAGCCGTCCAGCTCCTCGACCACTACGACCCGATCCACCGAGGCGGCAAAGTCGGTCAGCAAGCGTTTCGGAAGGGGCCAGATCATGCCCAGCTTCAAAACGCTGACTTCTTCGCCGCAGACCTCGCGAACGTACTGATAGCAGGTGCTGGAGGTGATGATGCCGAGCTTGCGCTCCGTACCCCGCTCCCAGCGGTTGCAGGGCGCGGTCTCGGCGTATTCGGCAAGGGCCTGCAGACGGGCCTCCACCACGGGATGGCGCTTTTTGGCAAAGCCGGGCATCATGATGTACTTGGGAGGATCCTTGACGTAGGGCTTCTGCGGAACCTCCACGCGTTCGGCAGGCTCCACGATGCTCTGAGAATGGGCAACGCGGGTGCACATTTTCAGCAGGACCGGGGTGTCAAACTGCTCGGAGATCTCGTAGGCCAGCTTGGCAAAGGCCAGACCCTCTGCCGAGTCAGAGGGCTCCAGCATGGGCACCTTGGCGGCCTTGGCATAGTTGCGGGAATCCTGCTCGTTTTGGGAGCTGTGCATACCTGCGTCATCGGCAACGCCAACGATCAGGCCGGCGTTGATGCCGGTATAGGCAATAGTGAACAGCGGGTCAGCCGCAACGTTCAGGCCCACGTGCTTCATGCCGCAGAAGCTGCGTTTTCCGCCCATGGCCGCGCCGAAAGCGGCCTCGATGGCGACTTTTTCATTGGGCGCCCACTCGGCGTAGATCTCCGGGTACTTGGCGGCGCACTCGGTGATCTCCGTGCTGGGCGTACCGGGATAGCTGGATACAAAAGCACAGCCGGCCTCATATAAGCCCCTGGCAACGGCCTCATTGCCAAGCATCAGTTGTTTCATAGACATTGCCCCTCTCTGGTATTTTCTAATTAGTATACAACAGATCGACGGATTTTTCAACTATTCTCCGAGAGACTCCTTCACGGGAACGGTGGTAGTTTTGTCATAGCAGCGGAAAATGCTGTCGACCTGGGCCGCGTCAGGCTTTTGGGTCAGAAGAGAGACCAGCGGGACCAGGAGCAGACCGCCGAGCATGGCGATGGCACCGGAGTGGATGGAGGTGGCAAAGATGACCTTATCCAGGAAACCGACGCCGAAGGTAAAGCCGGTCAGACTCTTGGCAAGCTGAATGAGGGAAAGGGCGACGCCCCAGAAGAAGCTGACCCAGCAGGCGGTCTTGGTCGTGCGCTTCCAGAACAGGCCGTAGAGGAAGGGTGCCAGGAACGCACCTGCCAGCGCGCCCCAGGAGACGCCCATGAGCTGCGCGATGAAGACCACGTTGGACTTGGCCTGCACAATGGCGATCAGCGCGGAGATCACGACGAAAAATGCGATAAAGGAACGCATCAGAACCATCTTTTTCTTTTCCGAGAGGCCCTTTTTCGCCGCAGGCGCGATCAGGTCCAGGGTAATGGTGGAGCTGGAGGTCAACACCAAGGACGACAGGGTGGACATAGATGCCGAGAGGACCAGGACCAGCACGATGCCGATGAGGATCGGCGAGAGATTTGCCAGCATGGACGGCACGATGCTGTCATAGACCGGCGTCACACCGTCTGCCTGATAGGTGATCACGTCGGAAAACAGCCGGCCGAAACCGCCGAGGAAGTAGCAGCCGCCTGCGACGATCACGGCGAACACAGTGGAGATGACTGTTCCCTTTTTGATGGAATCCTCGTCCTTGATGGCATAGAATTTGCCGACCATCTGAGGAAGACCCCAAGTACCGAGGGAGGTCAGAATAATGACGAAGAACAGGAAGATGGGATCGGCGCCCAGGAAGGAGGTGTAAGCGCCCTGGAACTGTGTACCGGCGCTTGTGACAGTGGATGTCTGAGAGAGCTTGGCAATGGCTTCGGTAAGGCCGCCCTGACCGTGGAGCACAGCGAAGATTACGGCGACGATGCCGAAGATCATGATAATGCCCTGAATGAAATCGTTGACCGCCGTTGCCATATAGCCGCCGACAATGACGTAGATACCTGTCAGCACCGCCATGGCGATGACGCACCAGGCATAGTCAATGCCGGGGAAGGCCATGGTGAACAGGCGGGAAAGCCCGTTGAACAGCGACGCGGTATAGGGAATGAGGAAAATAAAGACAATGATGGACGCGGCGATCTTCAGCCCGCTGGAGCCGTAACGCAGGGCAAAATAGTCAGGCATGGTGCGGGAATTGAGGTGCTGGGTCATGATCCTTGTGCGCCGCCCCAGGACGATCCATGCCAGAAGTGAACCGATAAAGGCATTGCCCAGACCGATCCATGTGGAGGCAAGGCCAAAGCGCCAGCCAAACTGACCGGCATAGCCGACGAAGATAACGGCGGAAAAATAGGAGGTGCCGAAAGCGAAGGCGGTGAACCAGGCGCCGACAGAGCGTCCGCCCAGAACGAAGCCGTCCACACTCTTAGCGTGCTTGCGGCAGGCAATACCGATGGCAATCATCATAACGAAGAAGATCACCAGCATCAGGATTTTTGTTAACATAGCGTTTCTCTCTCTTTCTGTTAAAACCTATTCTTTCAGTGGGTGGTTTGGGCCTCGACCAGTCTGCCGTGACAGTATTTTTCACGCAGGACAGGCTTTTCGATCTTTCCTGTGGGATTGCGCGGCACCTTATCGAAGATGATCTTGCGCGGACGCTTGTAGCGGGGCAGGGCTTTGCAGAATTCGTTGATCTCCTCCTCGGAGGAGGTCACATCTTCTTTCAGTTCAATGATGGCGGCGGCAATCTCACCCAGGCGGGGATCCGGCAGGCCGATAACCGCCACGTCCTTGATCTTGTCATTGGTGCGCAGGAAGTCCTCGATCTGGACGGGATAGAGGTTTTCGCCGCCGGAAATGACCACGTCCTTCTTGCGGTCCACCAGATAGATGAAGCCGTCCTCGTCGTACTTGGCCATATCTCCGGTGTAGAGCCAGCCGTCTTTCAAGACCTCGTTGGTTGCTTCCTCGTTTTTATAGTAGCATAGCATGATGCCGGGGCCGCGGACGATCAGCTCGCCCACCTGGTCGCCTGTCACGGTCTCTCCCCTCTCATTGACGATCTTCGCCTCCCAGCCGAAACCGGGCTTTCCGATGGCACCCACCTTGTGGATATTCTCCACGCCCAGATGGACACAGCCGGGGCCGATGGATTCCGAGAGGCCGTAATTGGTGTCGTACTGATGGTGGGGGAAATACTTCTTCCAGCGGTGGATCAGGCTGGGCGGTACGGGCTGGGCGCCGATGTGCATCAGCCGCCACTGCTCCAGCATATAGTCGTTCAGATTCACCCGTCCGGATTCAATGGCGTCCAGCAGATCCTGGGCCCAGGGCACCAGCAGCCACACAATGGTGCATTTTTCCTCGGTGACGGCCCGCAATATCCACTCCGGCTTCACGCCCCGCAGTAGAACGGCGCGGCTGCCGGAAATGAGACTGCCGAACCAGTGCATTTTCGCGCCGGTGTGGTAGAGCGGCGGGATGCAAAGGAACACGTCGTCCCGGGTCTGCCCGTGGTGATTTTGTTCGGCCTGGCAGGAGCTGACCAAGGCCCGGTGGTTGTGCAAAATCGCCTTGGGGAAGCCAGTCGTACCGGAGGAAAAGTAAATGGCGGCGTAGTCGTCTTCCTCCAGAGCCACAGGAGGTGCGCTCTGGGAGCAGTAATTGACCAGCTCCAGATAGGACTCTGCGAACCGAGGCACCTCACGTCCCACATAGAAGAAATACTTCACCCGGGACATTTTATCCACAATGGGCGCGATGCGCTCCGTGAATTCCGGCCCGAACACCAGCACCTCCACGTCTGCCAGGTCAACACAGTATTCGATCTCCTCGCCGGAATAGCGGAAGTTCATGGGAACGGCGATGGCGCCGGCCTTCAGAACACCGAAGTAGATGGGCAGCCATTCCAGGCAGTTCATCAGCAAAATACCGACCTTTGTGCCCCGCCTGATACCCCGGCTCATAAGCAGGTTGGCAAAGCGGTTGGCTTTCTTGTCAAACTGACCCCAGGTCATGTCGCGGCGGTAGGGCAGATCGGGACGGGTGTTCTCGATCAGGCTGAAGTCGCGCCATGTGACCGCCCGGTCCCGCTCCTCCGACGGATTGATCTCCACCAGAGCCACATCCTCGCCGTACAACCGGGCGTTTTTTTCCAGAAAATCGGTAATGACCATATTTTTCTTTCTCCTTAAATACAAAATCGTCCCCTGCAAAAGCAGAGGACGAGGGATTCCCGTGGTACTACCTCTTGTCGATACTTTATCACTTTTAAGCGTTAAAGTCAAGAGCTATTTTCAATTTTCTCCATGGGATGCTTACTTCTTTTCGGCATGAAGCACAAAACCATTCATTGTGGCGTGGGCGACCAGGGTGCCCAGGTCGTCGCGGATCTCAATTTGATGCAGCGCGGCGGAACGGCCCTGCTTTACCGTCGTGGCGTGGGCGATCAGGGTCTTCCCTTTCGCCGGGGTCAGATAGGTGATGTCGCCGTGAAGTGTGATTGTGGTATCCTCGGCGTAGCCGTTAGCGGCCACGGCGGCGGTAAAGTCCGCAAGGGTGAAGATCGCGCCGCCCATGACGGTGCCGCGGGCGTTGAGATGCTTGGGCAGGATGGGCATAATACAGACAGCCTCACCCGGCTGTACGCTCTCAATGGTGATCTCCGCCGCTTCCGTGGCAAAGCGGTCGTGGGCAAAGGACTCGCGGATGGCTTCCAGTTGACTCATAAGTGCCTCCCGAACAAAAAAGATACTGTGAGTATAGCACGATACCGACAAATTGCAAACGTTTTTTTCATCTTTTGCCGGGAATTGCTTGCGGTACGGTGCAAATAGTGGTATAATATATGGAAACATTACAGAGCTGGTCAAACGGCTTGAAAGGAAGCATTATGATATGACAATCATCGACATTTACTCCGGTTTTTTGGGCGCGGGCAAGACGACCCTGATAAAAAAGATGATCCGGGAAGCCTATGCCGGAGAAAAGATCGTCCTCATTGAGAACGAATTTGGCGAGATCGGCATCGACGGCGGCTTTATGCAGGAGGCGGGCATCCAGGTCAACGAGATGAACTCCGGCTGCATCTGTTGCTCTCTGGTGGGCGATTTCGGCCGGGCTCTGGTCCAGGTCCTGCAGGAGTATCACCCGGACCGTATTCTGATCGAGCCTTCCGGCGTCGGCAAGCTCAGCGACGTGGTAGCTGCCGTGCAGCGCGTGGAGGCGGCGGACTTGCAGCTTGGCTGTTTCGTCACCGTGGCGGACGCCAACAAGTGCAAGGTCTATATGAAAAATTTCGGCGAATTCTACGCCAACCAGATCGAAACGGCCTCGGCCATCATCCTCAGCCGCACCGGAACCATCTCTGAGGAAAAACTCGACGCGGCGGTTTCCATTCTGCGGGAGCACAACAAGCAGGCAGTCATCATCACCACCCCCTGGGAGCAGTTGACGGGCAAGCAGATTCTTGAGGCCATGCAGCACCAGAATTCTCTGACGGAGGAGCTTGCCCATATGATCGAGCACGCCGAAGAAGAGGAAGAGTGCGACGATCCGGAGTGCAGCTGCCACCATCACCACGACGGAGCGCATCATCACCATCATCATGATGATGAGGAATGCTGCGGCCATCACGACCATCATGAGGAAGAACATCATCATGACGGCGAGGAAGATGAGCATCACCATCACGACGAGGACCACGAGCACCATCATCACGAGCATGAGCATGAACACGATCATGCCCATGACCATGAGGGTGAGCACCACCATCACCACCATCATCACGGCCACGATGCCGACGAGGTCTTCCAGAGCTGGGGCGTTGAAACTCATAAGAAATTCACCGCCGACGAGATCAGAAGCTGCCTGACTGCCCTGGACAACGGTGAGACCTACGGCATCGTCCTGCGGGCCAAGGGCATCGTTCAGAACACCGACGGAAGCTGGCTCCACTTTGACCATGTGCCGGGAGAGATCGACGTGCGCAGTGGCAGCGCGGCAGTGACAGGACGCCTGTGCGTCATTGGCTCCAAGCTGCGGGAAGACGCGCTGGCAAAGCTCTTTGGCGTCTGAGGTAGCATCTATGCCAGTTCCTGTTTATGTCTTTACCGGCTTCCTCGACGCCGGTAAGACGAAATTCATCCAGGGGACCCTCTGCGACGAGCGCTTCAATGCCGGAGAGCGTACCCTGCTGCTGCTCTGCGAGGAGGGCGAGGAGGAATACGACATTTCCGCCTATCCCTATCATCATGTCTATCCCGAGGTCATCGACCAGGAGATCGTCACCACGGCGGAGCTTGCAATGCTCCTTAAGAAGCACCGTGCCGAGCGTGTCGTGGTGGAGCTCAACGGTATGCTCCAGGTAGGTCCTTTCTATCAAAAAATGCCGGAGGAATGGCAGGTGGCCCAGGAGGTCATGTTTGCCGACGGTTCCACCATTCTGGCCTACAATTCCAACCTCCGTTCCCTGGTGGTGGACAAGCTGTCGGGCTGTGAAATGGTGGTGTTCAACCGCGTACCTGCCGGGTCGGACATCATGCCGCTGCACAAGCTGGCACGTGCCGTCAACCGCCGGGTCGACATCCTCTACGAATATACTGATGGCACGACCCGGTTTGACGACATCGAGGACCCTCTCCCCTTTGACATCAACGCGCCGGTCATCGAGATCGGCGACGACGATTTTGCCCTCTGGTATCGGGATATCAGCGAGGAGCCGAAAAAATATAAGGACAAGACCGTCCGCTTCAAGGCCCAGGTAGCCCGCCTGAAGCATGACCGCGAGGGCTATTTCGCGCCGGGCCGCTTTGTGATGACCTGCTGCGTTGAGGATATCCAGTTCATGGGGATGCCCTGCAAATACGATAAGAGCAGCGAGCTTCGCGCCCGGGATTGGGTCATGGTCACGGCCCGCATTGATGTCCGTTTCCACGGCATCTACCGTGGCATCGGCCCCGTCCTGACCGCTCTGGAGGTCACCCCTGCCCAGCGCCCGGAAAACGAGGTCGCTACTTTTTAGATTTACAGAAAAACTCCCGCCTCAACCGAGGTGGGAGCTTTTTTATCTCTATCATTTATCCGATCCGTTCGACGCTGTAGCCGCGCTGGGCCAGAAGCTCCGCGCAGGCGCCTTCACCGATGATATGGGCGGCGCCCACAACAAAGAAGCCTGTGCCGCCCTGGGCAAGATAGTCCTCCGCTGTATCCGCCATGCTGATATTGCGCTCCGTGATCAGCTTGCTCGTATATTCGGCGTAAAGCTCGGTTTCCTCTGCGGTCGGTTCTTCGCTGACCGATGCTGCGATTGCCGCTTCATCTCCGGCAAGCCACACCTCGTAGAGCTGCAGAGTCTCATCCGCCGATGCCTGCGGATCCTCCACATAGGAGCCAATGATCAGAGACATCAGTTCGTCGGAGAAGCCAGTCAGCAGGTTATACTGGAATTCGAGGGATTCCACTTCCCGAACCTCTTTGTTTTCCTCTGCGGCGAGACCCAGGAAAAACAGATCGATGCCATCCATTGCATCCAATCCGCTCATCTCGGTGATAATGTTTTCCAGCAGTGACATCCATACAGCGGGGCTAACGGAATCGAGAAGTGAATAGTACTGTCCCTGTTCTGTCAAAAAGGCCTTTGCCGCCTCATAGGTCTCCTGACCGATGTGATCGGCGATGGTGGTGCCGTCGGACGTGAGCATCTTAGCCGCCATTTCTCCCTGGGCCGCATAATCGGTGATGTCGCACTCTACGGCGAGATACTCGCTTTCCTCATAGGCCTGCATCACATAGTCCGGCAGCGGATAGGCACGGTAGTCTGTGGCATGGATGGAGCCAAAGAGATACAGCACAGCGCCATTCTCCCCGGTGACCTTATATAAGACAGGCGTACAGGTCTCCCCTGTCTCCTCCTCTGTCGTTGACGGCACGGGCGCTTCTGTTTCCTCCGTGGTCTGGGGGACATCGGACGAAGCCTGTGTCGCTTCCGTTGTCGGTGCGGTCTGCTCTGCTGATTTGCCGCAGCCCCACAGGCACAGCAGACTCAGAAGCAAAAATAGTGCAATAAAGCGTTTCATGTAGATTCCTCCGTATTTTTCTGTAGAATCGGTATGTTCGGGTCCCTGACAGAACGCAAGTATCGGAACGTCTCCTTCTCTCCCCTGTCTCGCAGCATGGTGAGCACATAGATGAGTTCTTCCTTGGTCTGGGGGTGCATGGCCGAGGTCTCTCTGGACTCCGAGGAGCCGAGAAAATAGGCCAGCGCGTCGCCGTCGCGGTAGTCCTTGCCGTGGTAGATCTTGCAGGCGGCGATACGGTCCATGACCATTTCAATAAAATACTTACGCGGCATGGGCACGGGGGCATAGCGCCGTGTTTGCAGGTTCAGATCCGTCCAGTATTCAAAGTGGTGCTTATTTCTGCCCTTGTGGTGCATCCAGGCGGTGGAGTAGCCCACCACCTCACGCTCCCGGGAATTGGGGCTGCGCGTACCCTGATAGTATTTGACCCCGGAACGAAATTCCGTCCATGAATACTTGGAAAGGTCGTGGGTCAATCCCTGCCGGTAAAGTCCCACGGCAAAGCAGCCCCTGCGCACCGCCCAGCGGTGCTTTGTGATGGTGCAGAAGTGTTTCCAAGCATTCATGACGTCGTTTCTCCTATTCCGAAAGTGCCTTTTCCAGCTTTTGCAATGCTTTTTTCTCGATGCGGCTGACGTAGCTCCGGCTGATGCCGCACATGGCGGCGATCTCGCGCTGTGTCAGAGCCTTGCGGTTGCCGATGCCGTAGCGCAGCAGAATGATGCGCCGCTCCCGCTCGTCGAGGCATTCGTCGATCTTCTCGTAGAGCTTGGCGTAGATCTCCTTGTCGGACAACTGCTCGAACAGGTCGTCGTCGGAACAGATGACATCCATCAGGGAAAGGGCCGTCCCGTCCTTGCCGGTCTCGATGTAATCCGACAGAGAGACGTCCGTCGCGCTTTTCCGCTGGCCGCGGAAGTACATCAGGATTTCATTCTCCACACAGCGGGCGGCATAGGTCGCCAGACGTGCGCCCTTGGCGGCGTCAAAGGTGGATATGCCCTTGATAAGGCCGATGGTCCCGATGGAGATCAGGTCCTCCTGGTCGGAGGTCTGGGTGTAGTATTTTTTGATGATGTGCGCAACCAGCCGCAAATTGCGCTCGATCAAAATATTTCGGGCGTGTAAGTCCCCCTGGGCGGAAAGCTCCAGATAGCGGGCTTCCTCCTTGGCGCTGAGCGGTCTGGGAAAGGAACCGCTGCCGTTGGAAAGCCGCAGGGAGTATAAGATGCTGCTGATCATCAGCCATACAGCCGCGCCCAGCATCCAACCACCTCCGAATCAGCATATTCGGAGGCGGCAAGTCCCTATGCAATCAACTTTCCCGTCCCACCAGCGACAGCGCCAGCGTCCGAAGAAAATCGGCGTTTTCAAAAATATCCAGTGCGCCTATGGCCCGTTCTGTCTCAGAGGCCACCATTTTTTTGCAGGCCTCCACGCCGTAGAGGCGGACAAAGGTGTTTTTACTGCCGTCCATGCCGGTGGCCTTGCCCAGCTTTGCAGAGTCGCCGATCACATCCAGAATGTCGTCCCGGATCTGGAACGCAAGGCCCAGAGCGTCGGCGTATTTCTGCGCCGCCAAAAGCTGTTCCCGCGTTCCTCCGGCGGCAATGACACCCAACTGACAGGCGGCGGAGATCAAAGCGCCAGTCTTGCGGGACTGGATCTCATAGACATCCTGCTCCGTACACAGGCGCTGTTCCGCCTCCATATCCAGGACCTGACCGCCCACCATGCCCAGCTCACCGGCGCAGTGAGACAGGACCTGCACTGCCGAGACGATCTTCTCGCAGGACAGCTTTGCGGAGGTCAACTGCCAGAAAGCGGCGGTCAACAGAGCATCCCCTGCCAGGACGGCCTTCGCCTCGCCGTAGACCTTGTGGTTGGTCAGACGGCCCCGGCGGTAATCGTCGTTGTCCATACAGGGCAGATCGTCGTGAATGAGACTATAGGTATGCACCATCTCCGCCGCCGCGGCAAAGGGCAAAGCCACATCGGCACTGCCGCCGCAGACTTCGCAAAACGCCTGAGTCAAAACGGGACGCAGACGCTTGCCCCCTGCTAACAGGCTGTAGCGCATGGCGTTGAGGAGGCTTTTCTGCGGGACCTTTTCGCAGAAGCAGCCCTCAAGATAGGCTTCGATCCGGTCCACATATACCTGCCTATTCATCGGAAAAGGTCCTTTCCTCGGGAGCGCCGTCGGTACCCTTGGTGAGCTGAACCACCTTCAGCTCCGCCTCGTCCAGGAGCTTGGTGCAGGAGGAAACCAGACCGGTTCCCTCATCAAAGAGCTTGAGGGCTTCCTCCAGAGGCACGTCGCCGTTTTCCATGCGCTGGACGATCTCCTCCAGCCGGGTCAGGGACGCTTCAAAGGTTTTAGACTGCTGTTTCATTGGTGATCTCCTCCACTCGGGTAATTGCCGCGCCGTCGCTCAGACGCAGGGTCAGTCTGTCTCCGGGCGCAAGGGCTTGGACGGTTCTGACCGGTGCTCCATTGTCATCCAGGGCGATGGAATAGCCCCGGCTCAGGACCTTTAAGGGACTCATGGCGTCCAGCTTGGATGTGAGCGCCACAAATTTTTCCCGCTTTCGATTCAAAAGGCTCAAAGACGCCGCGCTGAGACGGCGGTGAGTATAGTCCAGGAGCATCCTCCGGTCGGCAAGATAATTCCCAGGGCTTTTCAGACTGCGGCTGGCAGCCAGGGACGCGACCTTCTGTCGCTCCTGATGCAGCCGCTTTTTCATCAGCGTCAGCAGCAGGGCACCCTTTGCCGTCAGGCTCTGGCGCAGTTCCAGTTGGTCAGGCACTGCCAGCTCCGCAGCGTTGGAGGGAGTCGCAGCCCGCAGATCTGCCACAAAGTCGGAGATCGTCACATCCGGCTCATGGCCCACGGCGGAGATTACCGGGATGCGGGACTCGGCAATAGCATAGGCGACCCGCTCGTCGTTAAAGGCCCACAGATCCTCCATGGAGCCGCCGCCGCGCCCTGTAATGATGAGGTCCGCCACCCGGTATTCATTGGCGTAGCGGATGGCGGCGGCGATCTCCGCAGGTGCCTCCTCCCCCTGGACCCGCACCGACAGCAGTTTGACCTCGGTCAAGGGATAGCGCTTGCGCAAAATGCGCAGCATATCCCGCAGCGCTGCACCGGCAGAGGAAGTGACGATGGCGATAGAATGTGGAAATTTCGGCAGGGGCTTTTTCCGCTCCGCCGCAAACAGCCCTTTTTCCTGCAGCTTGGCTTTGAGCTGCTCAAAGGCCACGTGCAGGTCACCCACGCCGTCGGGCATCATGTCCTGGCAATAGAGCTGATACACGCCGTCCCGGGGAAAGACGGAGATCCGGCCGAAGGCAATGACCTTCATGCCGTTTTCCGGGCGGAAACGCAGACGAAACGCATTGCCCTTGAACATGACACAGCGGATGGCACCGCCGGCGTCCTTCAGGGAAAAGTAGTGGTGGCCGGAGGGATAGAGCTTATAATTGCTGATCTCTCCGCGAAGGAACAGAGCGGAAAGAAACTCGTCGTCCTCAAAGCGGAGCTTCAGATATTCATTGATCTGGGAGACCTCATAGATCTGCTGCTGCATGATGTGCCCTCCATGTTAAAACGGCGGTGCCCAGGGCATTGTCGGTGGAATACTGCGGGGGACAGAAAATGGCAGGCAGAGCCGCGCATTTTTCCCGCAGCAGCGCGTTGGAGGCGACGCCCCCGGCAAAGACCACCTGACACTCAGGGTACCGCTTCAAGGCGTTTTTCGTGGCCTCTGCAATGGCGCCGATCAGGCAGCGCAGGGCATAGGCTGCCGTCTCAGCGGCGTCGCCCTGATGGTATGCCTCCACCTTGTTCTGCACACCGGAAAGGGAGAATTCCGTGTCATGTACCTTGACGCGAAATGCGTCCTTTTTCTTTGCTGTGCGGCTCAGAGCGTCCAGCTCCTTTCCCGCCGGGAAAGGCAGGCCGAGCAGTTTACCGGTGCGGTCTATGAGCTGACCGGCGGAAATATCAGTGGTCCCGCCGATCTTTTCTGCGTGGACACTGACACCCTCCGGCGTGACATAGAGCAGCTCCGTGGTGCCGCCGGAGAGATGCCAGGCCAGGTGGGGCTTGTCCATCAGCTCCATGTGGTTTGATGACCACAGAGAGGCCGCAATATGGCCCTGCTGGTGGGAAAAGCCGTAGACCGGGATGCCCAGGGCCGCGCCCAAAACTCGTGCCTGGGACTCCCCAGCCAGAAAACAGGGCATATAGGAGCCTTCCACCGCACGGGGACGGGTGCTGACGCCGACGGCGTCAAATTTGCAAGGCCCAAAATCGGAAAACAGCCTGTCGGTCAGTTCCGGCAGGCGTTTTACATGAGAAAAGAGCGCATCGCTCTGCCGCAGACCGAGGCTGCCCTGGGCAACCTCCAGCAGACGCGAACAGTTATGCCCCTCCCTGCCGTCAAACACGGCCACGGAGGTGGTATAGTTGCTGGTGTCAAAGGCCAGAACGGTCATTCTTCCTTCTCCTTCAAACCGCGGGCAAAGGAGCCGAGGATACCGTTGACGAAGGCAACCACGTCCTCCTCCTCATATTTCCGGGTCAGTTCGACCTGTCTCTTATACACATCTGACGCTGCCGACGAAGGCTTAGGTGTA
>CAMFZO010000020.1 GCA_946006895.1 uncultured Clostridia bacterium
TGCGGGCGCTTATCATGCAGAATCTGACGCGCCTTCGGCGCTATAAAAAGGTTTTTAACCTTTTTATCAGATGTTTCCCATATCATTTCGTCAGGAACCGCATCAGGATCGTGGCGATTTGCGCCCGGGTAGCGCCCTCTGTCGGCGCGAGTCTTCCGTCGATCCCATTGATGAGTCCCGTGCCGACTGCCCAGTTCATCGCCTCGCGTGCATAGGAAGAAACACTGCCCACATCGCTGAAGGTCCCCAGCATATTCATTTTCTGAGGCTCCCCGTTCGTGTAGCGGTACAGGATCGTTGCGATCTGCTCGCGTGTGATGGCCTCCTCCGGCGCAAAGCCGGATGCGGAGACGCCATTGACGACGCCGCGATCCGCCGCCCAGATCACGGCGTTGGTATACCAGGTCCCGGCAGGAACATCCGCAAAGGGATTCTCCTTGCCGGAAACAGACGGCTCATGTTCAATGCGGTAGAGGATCGTGACAAGCATGGCTCTTGTGACGTCACCATCCGGATCAAACCGGTCGGAGGCAACGCCGTTCATCAGCCCCAGTGTAAGGCAATAGTCAACGCCCTTATGGTACCACTGTGCCGTGCTCAGATCGACAAACTTTCTGCTCGGGCAATCCGCACCGCCGTCACAGCCCTGCTGTTTCTCACCGCAAACAGTGCAAATTCCGTTGACATAGTGATGGCCCGCCGCGGGAATCTCCCGGATCGACAGGACCGCTCCGCAGTCCTCGCAGACTTCGCTGACACTGCCTGCTGTAACGCAGCCTGCCTCGGTCCGAATCTCCCTGACATTCTGATGTCCGGTCGCCGGAATAGTCTCCCGGGACAATTCCGCGCCGCAGGCAACGCATATGACCGTGGTAAGTCCCGCTTCCGTGCAGGTCGGCGGAACGGCCTCGGTCTTGGTAACAGCGTGCGCACAGGCCTCGCGGAAGATCAGCGTATATGTGCGGCTGTTGCTTCCGTCTGCTGTTGTCACCGTGATCACCGCATTATTTCCTGTCGCGTCTGCGGTTTTACTGTTCCCGGTCAGCAGTTCTCCGTTCAGAGTGACTTTCATGCCATCGGCCGCTTTCCAAGAGAGCGTCACGGTATCGGAGGGTTCCCGCAAAAGCTGATAGGTCGTGATCTCAGGATTGAATACCGGCCACAGGGAATTGCCGTCCACGCATAATTCCTGAAGCTCCGCAGATGCAGGATGCTCCGTCAGCGCCGCTGCCGCAAACAAAACATGGATCGTCGTCGCGGTGGTCATGAGCTGGTTGGGCGACGAGCCGATATACAGACCGTTTTGATTATTCTGGATGCCCCAGCGGTTACGCTCCTCCATCGGCCAATAATTGTCTGCCGTGGAGGGATACCCGTTGGTATACGGCTCCTTGGGTCCCTCCCACGCGGCGGAGTAATATCCCTCATCAAAGACGGCATTGTCCAGAATATTGGCCGCCGTAATGCGCAGGATGCTGTCATAGCGCACGTCGGCAATGCCGGTTTCGATCAGTTCCCGCGTAAAACAGCCCAGGAAAAATGTGTTGTTCCAGGCATCGCGGTCGTTGAGCAGGGCTCCGGTGCGGGTCGTTTCAAACAGCGCGATGCCCTCGGCGGTGATCTTTGCCTTTTCCAGATTGCCAAGCCGCGCATTCAGGACTGCCATACACATATTGCCGCCGATATAGGTGCAGGAGCCTCCCTCAGAGATATCATAGGGGTTGTCCCTGCCCTCCAGACCGTCAGCGGTGATCGACATACTGTAAAGGCCGTCGGCGCGGCGCAGATTGTTTTCTACACCGTTGTAAATATCCAGATAACGGGCCTTGACCGTCTCATTTTTTGTAATCCGGTACAGCTCGTCTCCTGCCAGTGCCAGGGTCGCAGCATACAGGGCCTTGCCCTTACGCTCGTTATTATACCATAAGCCGCCGCCCAGTTCGGAATCATAGTAGTGGTCGTAGGTGTTGTTGAACAGATTTAATGCGTACCGGAGGCAGACCGCCGCGTCGCCGGTCCGGCCGAGACAGAGGTTGTAGCGGTAGCCCAGCAGGAATGCCATGACATTCCAGCCGCAGTCGTCCATGGCATGGTTGACCGGCGGGGTACCCGGCGTGAGCAATTCCTCCTCGGAATAGGATGCAATGAAATAATTTACTGTGTTGGCAATTCGCCGCGCAGTTTGGCGGTAGGCCTCCGAGTCCTCCCCGTGGTACTGCGCGTAGGTGTCCATCGCCATCAGGGCGATGGTGCTCTCCCAAAGCGCGCCTGCACTGTAAACGCCGATGGTCGCGCCGGTATTTGTGACACTCCCGTTCACCATGCCGAAAACGACCGGGCGCAGGCGGTCCTCCGAAGTGTCGAGGAAGTTCTTCATCAGGTTTTGATACGCCGTTTCCGCCGCCGCAGAGTAGTCCACATCGGTCGGCGCCGTGGAAAGGCGAATATTGCTGAAGCGTGTGGTTGTGCGCTCTGCGGCAAGACCGATGTAGCACAGCACATTCATCACGTCTGCCGGTACAGTCGCCGTCACGGTCTTTACAAAGCCCTGATCGCCGGAAACGGTCAGGGTGATCTCCGTATCGCCGGTTTTAACGAAACGGATATTCAGCGCAGTATCCGTCAGCTCCACCCAGTCGAGCTTCATCAGCTCGTTCCAGCCACCGCCGTCTGCCGAGGAGATGGTCTGCCATGACAGCGCTGTCTGTTTGGACGCAGTAAGGTATTCATAAGTAAAAATAAGCTTTGGGTTTTTGTATTGATCCAAAAGCTGGATGCGGCTGACTGCGCGGCCGCCGTTTTCCGTGCTCAGCGGGGTAAGCTGCGCGTTGAGCATCCACTGGCCGGTGATCTTCCCGCCCACATAGGCAGCGGCAACACTGGAGCCGTCGGCGGAATCGCTCTGCGCCCACAGTCCCTCGTTCTCCGTTTTTCCTGCCGTCCAATGGCCGCTGCTGCCCCAGCCGGAGCCGTCGTTGAAGGAAAAATAATTTCCCTCGGGCAGCACCGTCTCAACTTGGGCTGCCGCAAAGGCAGCGGGAGCAAGCGCCGTCAGCAGCGCCGCGGTCAGCAGGATCGCAATGATTCGCTTCATTCTGTTTCCTCCCTGTCCGGTCGAAATACCAAAGTCCAAAGCCCGCTGCATATGGCAGCAGGTTCATTCCTTTATTTTCTGATCCTTTTCATGAAGATAGCTGTTTCCGTCCACAAATACAGCGCTGACATAGGTGGTGTCCGGGACGGAATGTCCGCCGATACTGTCGAGCAGGCGCTGTACGGACTTCGCGCCGATCTCATACTCGTTCTGGCTGATATGGGCAAACGGCTCCCGTTCCACACCGCGTGGGGCGTCAAAGCAGACGATGGCCAGGTTGCGGGGAATACACAGCCCCAGCTTTTCCGCCGTCGTGCGCACGAGCTGCGCCACCTTATAGGTATGGGCGATTACCGCTTCCACGTCCTGATTGAGAAGCAGGAATTGCTCGATCTGTCTGCTGTCGTAGGCGCAGTTCTCCGCGTTATCCATGCCGGGCAGCGGAGAACGCAGGGAGGTGAGCAGGAGCCGTCTTTCCTGTTCCTCCCCCGGCGGCGCTGATTGCAGATAGCCCCGCAGCCTGTCGGCAACCGCCGTGGAATCGGGGTTGCTGGAAACAAAGGCGATCTTTCGGTAGCCGCAGCTCCAGAGATGGCGGTAGAGCTGTTTTACGCTCTGCGTGTTGTCCGTGCAGACCAGAGGCACATCCACCCCCACCACACGCCGGTCGGCAAACACCATCGGTATCTCCTTGGACAGCAGCTCCAGTTCACTGGAATAGTGGAGGGAATCATACAGCGGTACGGAAATGATCCCCTCAACGCCCGCTGCCTTCAGGCGGCGCAGGCAGCTCCCCTCGCTTTCCGGCGTCAGATACCCCGTATGCATCAGGACGAGGTAGCCCCGTTCGGCAGCCTCACAGAACACGCCCCTGACAAAGTCCATGCCGAAAAGGGAGTCAAAGCCTGTCAGCGCAAGGCCGATCATCGGGATCGTCCGTTTTTCGTTCACCACGATGGAGCCCTTCCCCTGTACGCGCCGGATATACCCGTTGTCCGCAAGGAGCTGCAGCGCGTGGCGGGAGGTGATGCGGCTGACGCCGTACTCTTTCGCAAGCGCTGCCTCCGTCGGCAGAAGATCGCCGCAGCTCCACTGACCTGCCAGGATCTTTTGCACAAGCTCTTGGTATATTGTCTGATAAGCTGCGGTCTTTTTCATGACGCCTCCTTATGAGATCACGATCGTCTTGATCTCAAACGGCTCGAAATGCAGCATAACACAGCCGTTTTCCACCTTTCGTTCCGTCGGGTGCTCCTCCAGCAGATCGGTCTCCGACACAGCGGCGGCCGGGAATCCCAAACGGAGGGCCGCATCGCAGCCGCAGTTGCCGCATTCGTAGGCGCGGAGCACCACTGCGTTGGAATCCTCCGCTTTCTTGACCGTTTCAATGATAATGTTGCTGCGGTCGACAGACAGCAGGCTGAAGCTCTCCGGCAGCTCACCGCCGCCCTGTACGCGGCGTGCGTAAAGTGGATAGTTGAAGCTGTAGGCTTCCTCGTTGACCTTCGGCAGGTTGACCGCCCCCGGGTGTGCCAGCAGCTTACAGGAAAATTCATGGCGGCACTGATCCTGCTGCGGATTTGGATAAGTACTGCACCGCAGGATGCTCAGGCGGATATGCTCCCTGGTCACATCGTAGCCGTACTTGCAGTCGTTAAGCAGGCTGATGCCGAAGCCGTTGTCGCTCAGATCGACCCACTTGTGGGCGCAGACCTCAAAGCGTGCGTAGTCCCACAGTGTGTTCCTGTGGATCGGGCGCTCAATGGAGCCGAACTGGATGTCGAAGGTCGCCTTGCTGGTGTTGACCTCCGCCGGGAAGTCCATTTTCAGCATGATATGCGTTTCCTTCCAGTCGATGTCGGCGGAGATCGTCAGGCCGTCCGTGCCGACGGGCAGGATATAGTCAAGCCGCAGCGTGCTGCTGCGGAAGCTGCGCTCCACACGCAGGACGGTCCGCAGCGCGTTATGCTCCACGAGCTTCGCAGAACGCACGTCATCCACATACTCATATTTTTCTTCGTAATAGGCCATCAGATTCCAGGCGTCGTCCACACGCGGACGATCCTCGAAGGCGATCAGGCGTCCGGCCAAAGCGCCCGGTCTGAACATATCCCGGCCCTCTTTTTTGCAATAGATGCGGGAAATGTTGTAGTTTTCATCAAATTCAATGCGATATGCCTCATTTTCGAGACTATGGTCGTCTGCCGGTTGGGGAAGCGCAGTCTCCTCTGCGGGTACGACCTCAAAGGTACGGTAGCCCTTGGGCGGAACGTCCTGCGCAACAAACCGGAGCGTCCCGTTATCCGCCACTGCCGGAAGGAGCTTGTCGCCGCATTTTACGGCAAAGCTGCCCTCCTTGTCCCACGGGAGCGTGACCTCTCCGCTGCGGGCAAAGGACAGGGTGTTGAATACGGCGACACCCTCAGCCGAGATGCGGGAGCACACCGCCTCGAGTGCGCGTTCCGCCGCCTCCGTTGCCGTTGCTTCCACGATGGCATGGTGCGCATAGGCATCCTCATAGACCGGCGCGATGGAAGAACCGGGAATCACATCGTGGAACTGGTTCAGAAGCAGCAGCTTCCAGCTCTCGTGGAGCTTTTCCGCCGGATAGCTCTCCGCCAGGTTGTGCAGCAGCAGGCCGGACAGTACACTGAGGTTCTCCGCGTCGTGGGTGCGGATTTCGTTCTTGCGGTTGCGGCGCTTGATGCCCGCCACGGAGGTATAGGTCCCCCTGTGGTACTCAAAATACAGCTCGCCGTCCCAGCAGGGAACGCGTTTCTTCCCCTCCAGGTCCTTTTCCAGGCGGTGATAATACGCCTGCACACCGGAGAATTTCAGGTCAGGCACGCCGGGCAGTCCCTTTGCGATACGCCGGCCGTTTTCGATCATCCGCATCGAGGTACCGCCGCCGCCGTCACCGTGGCCGAAGGAACACAAAATCTCACGGTTCAGATCCTTCTGCTGATAGCGCTGCCATGCCCCCATGACGGAGCAGGGATTCAGCTCGCCGTTATATGTTGTCATCCAGTCCTTTTCGGCCTGGACCTTTTCCTTTGTAGCGATAAAATGCGACAGGACCTCAGAGCCGTCGATGCCGCGCCAATAGAAGGTGTCGTAGGGCAGCTTGTTGAATTCGTTCCAGGAAATCTTGGTCGTCATGAAGTAGGGCACGCCGCTTTTTTTCAGGATCTGGGGCAGCGCGGCACTGTAGCCGAACACATCCGGCAGCCACAGGACTTCACAGTTCTTTCCAAATTCTTCCTTAAAAAAGCGCTTGCCAAACAGGATCTGCCGCACCAGTGACTCACCGCCGGTCAGATTTGTGTCTGCCTCGACCCACATGGCGCCTTCGACCTCCCAGCGTCCGGCAGCGACCCTTTTTCTGATCTCCTCATAAAGCGCCGGATCGTCCTGCTTTACGAAGTCATAGAGCTGGGGCTGAGAGCACATAAAAATGTATTCGGGGTATTTGTCGATCAGCCGGATCGCCGTTGCAAAGGAGCGGATCGCCTTTTCCCGCGTCTGCTCATAGCGCCACAGCCAGGCCACATCAATATGCGTGCTGCCGACCGCCGCGATCACCGGCTTTCCGGCTCCTGCGTGACCGGAATAGATATGCCCCTGCGCATAGGCGGAGGCTTCCCGGACGGAGCGCATAAAAATGTCGCGGGGCGCGGTCAGCTCCAGGAGGTTGCACGCGGCATTGATATGCGTGATCAGATCCACCCGGGCCAGATCGTCCACATCCATCTCATGGGCGGCATCGTAGGCGACCTTCAAATCATAATAGAGCGCCAGAACCTCCGTGTCGACACAGGCAAGATACGGCCGGAAGCAGGCCGGCCGCTCATAGTATACCGTATCGGTATAGCCGCTGATGTAAACCTCGTACTCCTTGCCGCCCTCCGCGCATTGGGTAAACTCCACATCGCGGTGGTTGGAGTCCATGCCGGCAATACACTTGCCGTTCAGGTACAGGCACATCTGCGGGTTTGCCCACTGCCAATAGCCGCTGTCTCCTGCCTCCACGGAGTACCAAAGTGTCGCGCCATTCAGCTCCTGCGGAACGGTAAAGCGGTGGCGGAACCAGATATAGGTATCCTTCCCGCCCCAATAGTCTTTTTCGCGGTCATAGGGCTTCCACCGGCCGCTATGATCCTCTGCGGCATACTTTCCGTCCCGGTATTCTATGCCGGATAGCGGTTCGCGGTAGGGAAATGCTTTGCACCACAGATCCTCCAGCAGAACGCCGATCCGGATCGGAAGCATATGGCGTTCGCCGTTTTTATCTTTAAAATCAATGTCAAAATGGAACATATTCTCTCTCCTGCTGCAGTATTTCTGTTTTTCCGAAAAAAGGGATTTCCGGTGGGCAGGTGCCTGTGCCCAGCCCACCGGAGAAGAAGCTGCGTTCCTCCGTTGAGAGCGGACCGCGTCGTTTTTTTGTTACAGCCGGCGGCGCCGGGACAAAGGCCCAGAAAAGACAGCCGTGAACGGTGTCCCTTCCCCCTGTGGTTATTCTTTGACCGCGCCCATGACAAGTCCTGTAACAAAATATTTCTGCAAGATCGGATAGATCACCATTACGGGGATCATCGCAACAACGATTTTCGCCGCGTTGAAATTCAGGCTGGATATTTCGGAAAACGCCTGGATCTCCTCGGCAGTCATGCTGTTGATCTTAGTGCTGATGTCCGCAACCAGGGATTGGATATAGGTCTGCAGCGGGATCTTTTGGGGATCGTTGATCAGGATCATACCATTGAAATAGTCGTTCCAATGGCCGACGATGCTGAACAACGACAGCGTTGCGATGGACGGTGTGGAAAGGGGGATATAGATATGCACCAGCGTTTGCAGCGGTGACGCGCCGTCAACCGCCGCAGACTCCGCCAGGGCCGGCGGCAGTCCTTTAAAAAAGTTCATCATAATGATGGTATTGCTGATGTTTACCGCACCCGGCAGCACCAACGCCCAGAAGGAATTGAGCAGGCCCAGCTCCTTGATGACAATATACCAGGGGATCGTGCCGCCGGAGAACAGCATACATACAATGATGACGCGCATATAGTGCCCCCGCGCGGGGAAAATGCGCTCGCTCTTGGACAGTGGGTAGGCCATCAGAAGGGTCAGGCACATATTGATGCTGGTGCCTACGACGACCTTCTTCACGGAGACCCAGAAGGAGCGGAAAAACTGCTCGTCCTCCAGGATCTTCTTATACGCCGACAGGGAAAAGCCCTTGGGCCAGAACATGACATCATTGACATAGCGTTTGGACGAGAAAGAGATCGCCACCGTATTGAGGATCGGCAGCAGACAGGAAAGGGCTGCCAGCAGCAGGAGCACCCGAAGGATCCAGTTGACCGCACGGTAACGCGGGGTATCTTGACCGACCATACTTCAGGCTCCTTTCTCAGAAAATACGGTACCCGGCGAACTTATCCGCCAGCTTGTAGGAAACAACGATAAGGATCGTGCTGACCACGCTTTTGAGCAGACCCACGGCGGTGGCCAGACTGTACTGGTAGCCCAGCAGACCGGAGCGGTAGACCCAGGTGTCAATGATATCGCCGGTCTTATAGACAACGGGAGAATAGAGGTTAAAGACCTGGTCAAAGTTCGCGCTCAGGACGCTGCCGAGGCTCAGCGTCAGCATCAGCATGATGATCGGCAGCATACCGGGCAGCGTCACATGGATAATGCGCTTAAAGCGTCCCGCGCCGTCGATGGCAGCGGCTTCATAGAGCTGCTGGTCGATATTCATGATGGCGGCCAGATAGACGATCGAGCTATAGCCGAAGCCCTTCCATGTGTCCGATATGACCAGGATCTTGCGGAACCACTCATTTGACGCCAGGAACTGCACCGGGTCGCCGCCGAACAGCTCGACAATGGAGTTAACAACGCCCTCCAGGGAGAGAAAGTTGGTCAGAATACCGGCCAGGATGACCCATGAGAGGAAATGCGGCATATAGGTCACGGTCTGCACGAATTTACGGAAATGCTTTCCGGGAACTTCCGAAAGCATGATAGCAAAAATCAGCGGCACGATCAGGTTCAGAAGGATCTTTGCTACTGCGATGATAAGGGTGTTGCAGAAGATCTGTCCGGTATCGGGAAGCTTGAACATATACTCAAACCATTGCAGGCCGACCCATTCAGAGCCGAATACGCCCTTTGCCGGCTTGAAATCTTCAAAAGCGATCACAATACCAAACATCGGCAGGATGCTGAACAGGAACAGGAAAATCATTCCCGGAATCAGCATCAAGTGATAATATCTTTGATCTTTGCGGTTTTTCATGGCGGTCTCCCGGCTTACTTGTTGTGAGAATCTACGTAATCCTGCACTTCATCGGTGATCACATCGCCGCCAAGATCCTTCCACTGGGAAACAAAGCTGTCAAAATCATCAATGGATGCCGAGCCGGTGATGACCTCCATATAGTACTGATCCTCCAGCTTCTCCAGCGTCGCCCAGTAAAGGCCCATTCCGTCGGTGGCATAATGGAAGGCAACCGGCACCTCCACACTGTTTTTCAGGGAATTTGAAGCGATATAGCGGGACATATAGCAGATCCAGCCCTCCGTATCTGCGACGGAAGGATCGTCAAAGTAGCGCTTTGCGTTCTCGCAGAGCTGTTTGTTATATTCGGTGGTATCCGTCGGCGTGATGCCCTTTTCGATATAGTTGGCAGTCAGTTCGCCGATCCGCACCACGGCGTCATTATACTCAAGATTGAAATGTCCGGTCAGCATCGGTGCCGTCCAGGTCGTGCCTGCCTCGATCAGGGGCTGCACCGCAGCATAGCCCTCCTGGTCAATGCCGCGCCACATATCAAATTCCACATTCAGGACCTTGATAAGGATCTCCGGATGCTCAAAGCCCTTGCGGACGCACATTACGCCATTGTCCGGGCGGAGCGCCGCGTAGGTGAACTCGCCGGCATCGTTGACAGGTGCCTCCAGCACGACCCAGTCGCCCGTCGGATTGGCGCTGAGGAACTCGGAAGCGGAATAGGGCAGGTTCCAGGAATAGAAGCAGATGCCGCATCTTCCCGAGGTGATCAGTCCCATGGCGTCGCTGTAGTCACGGGTGGCGAACTGCGGGTCAATGATGCCCTGCCGGTAGAGGTCTGCCAGGTAGGCAAGGCCCTGCTTTGCTTCCTCCGTGATCGAGCCGTAGACGGCGTTTCCGTTTTCATCATAGATCCACTGCTGCGGATATGCGCCGAAAGAGGCCATGATGGCATCCAGACCAAAATTCTGGTTGGAGGCGCCCAGCGGCGTGGACTGCACGGCAATGCCGATGGTATTTCCCGCGCCATTCCCGCCGGGGTCCTTTTCCATGAAAGCCTTTGCGACCTCAACAAGCTCGTCGCGGGTGGTGGGGATCTCCAGCCCAAGGGCATCGAGCCAGTCCTTGCGGATCCACAGGAGGCACTGCTGGTAGCCGTTGTAGGTGGCAGGCAGGGCATACAGCTCTCCATCCTCGATATAAGGCTCGAAAATATCACCGCCATAGGTGGCGTAGCAGTCGCGCATATATTCCCCTGCGCAGCTCCGGAACGCATCGGTGATCGGCTGGATCATGTCATTGTCCAGCAGCTCCCGGTAGGTCATATAATTATCGACCCAGAAGATGTCGGGGAGGTCATCGCCGACAATGCACATATCCAGCTTGGTGCTGTAGTCGGCGGTCTGCCACTGCAGATCCATCTCGACGTTCAGCTTTTCATAAACCGCGTCGATATAGGGATTGTTCAGGACATCCATTCCCTCCGGGAAGTTTGCGCCGACATCCATCTGCCTCGCGGTGGTGAAGGTAACAGTCTCAGGATACTTGCCATAGGGATCGGTGGCGGGGTTTGAAGTATCCGTCGTGCTGCGCAGATCGATGGAAGCACCGATCTCATCCTCGCCGCTGGCATCCACATTGGTGCCGGAGGTCTCCACCGGGTCCTCAACGTCGTCCGTCTCCCCGCCGCAGCCTGTCAGCAGAGCCGCAACGCTCAGCAGCATTGCCAGTGTCACGAATAGCGCAACCAGTTTTTTCATGTGTTTCTCCTCCTTAACGCACATAGTCTTTGATTCCGGCCTCCAGCAGCGCCGCGCCGACAACGATGGCTACGGTCGAACCGCTGGTCATGGTTTGCTGTGCCACACTGCCGCCGGAGGCCCAGATGGAGCCGGGTCCGCTGGCAGGTCCCTGCCACGAGCCGCCGTAGTAGCCGTCGGCCGTGCGGTCGTTGGTCACGATGGATACCGCAGTATCCTTCAGGAGCTTCTGCATCTCCTCCGTATCGGGAAGCGAAAGCACCCAGGTCGCATAATAGGCGGTAAAGGTGCCGTTCGTCCACGCGTCGCGGTCGTTGAGCAGAACGCCGTTGTTGTTGTAGTGCTCCAGAAGACCCGCGTTGGTCGCGTATACCCGGTCAAGATAGACCTGTTCTCCGGTGATCTGATAGAATTTGGCGGAGAGCGCAGCCATCGCCATGTTTCCACCGAGGAAGGAGGAGCTGCCGCCCTCGTGGATGCTGCCCGCATCGCCTCTGTGACCGGCGGCAGTGGCCTCGCAGGCATAGATGCCGTCGTCGCGGCCCAGGCACTCATGCATCCAGGAATAGGAGGCAAAGGCCAGATCGTAGAAGCGCTGCTCGCCGGTGATCTCCCAGATGCGCAGCCAGTCCAGCGCAATGCCCGCCTCATACAAGGACTTGTAATCCACGCCGTCCTTGTACCACAGGCCGCCGCCGAGATCCTCGCTGTACCAGCGGTCATAGGCGTCATCCAGCAGGTTGATCGCCCGCTCGACAAACCACATATCCCCTGTCACGGTGTAGAAATTGAGCAGGAACATAGCGGTCCAGGCGCAGTCATCACTGGCGGTGTTGAGCAGAGCGCCCGCCGTTTCAATGGCTTCCAGATCGTTTTCATAATTCTTTTTGTAATAATTCGCTTCGGCGATCATGTAATCCTTATAGATCTCATCACCGGTCAGGACCCAGAGGTCATAGACGTTAAACATGACCTCAGCCGCCTCCCAGATGGCACCGCGCTCGTCGGCAAGATCGGTGGGGAAGCCCTGCCAGACAGGCGTCATATAGCCGGTCTTCTCGTCGCCGGTCCAGAAATGGTCCAGCAGGTCGCTGACACACAGCTTTGCGATGCTCTGATAGTAGTCCTTGTCCTCCGGTGAGATGGTGCTGAGAAGCTGTTCCATTTTCGTCTTTGGCATCGGTGTTTCTCCCATGGTTTCTCCCGTTTCAGGGTTGTTTTTTTCACTTTCCGCGCAGCCTGTGACCGTGCCGAGCAGCAGCGCGGCCATAAGGATGATGGCAATGATTCGTTTCACTGGTAACACCTCCTGTTAAGACACGAAATAGCTGATCTTTGAGAACTGTACCTGCGAGCTGAAGCTGCCCAGCCCGTAGCAGGTCATCGCCGTAAATGCGTCGGCAGGGATCTCGGCGGTAGTCCCGCCGTACACGACGGTGCCGTCCTGCTTTGCGACGGTGAGCGAAAGGGTGTTGGCGCCCGCCGCCCTTGCGAGCGTTACAACGAGATGGTTCGTACCCACTTCGCGCCAGTCAGCAGCAAGGACCGTCGTCCACGATCCGTCGAAGTAGTATTGTCCCTGGATCAGGAGCTTCTTTTCGCCGTCGTATTTCAGCGTAATGAGTCCCACGGGATGCTTTTCGTCATCGCCCAGCGCAATACGCGCCGTGCAGGTGCCGTCGCCACCCTTCGTGCCGAATACCACATCCGTCCGGAGCGTAAAGGCACTTTCAAGGGCATCGGTCGTATTATAGCTGTAAACATCACCCTGTCTCTTATACACATCTGACGCTGCCGACGAAGGCTTAGGTGT
>CAMFZO010000021.1 GCA_946006895.1 uncultured Clostridia bacterium
GATCTACACCTAAGCCTTCGTCGGCAGCTTCAGATGTGTATAAGAGACAGAGTCTGTCTTGAAAGGAGCAGACTATGAAGCTGTTTTCATGTATTCTGACGGAAAATGACTGCTATCGCCGGGGCGTCAGGATCGCGCCGAAAGGGGTCATGGTCCATTCCACCGGGGCAAACAACCCCTGGCTCCGGCGCTACGTGCAGCCCGACGACGGCCGTCTCGGGAAAAACACCAACGCCAACGACTGGAACCGGCCGGGTCTGGATGTCTGTGTCCATGCCTTCATCGGCAAGACGGCTGACGGATCCGTGGCGGTCTATCAGACCCTGCCCTGGGATCGGCGCGGCTGGCACGCAGGAAGCGGAAGAAACGGCAGCGCCAACGACGGCTATCTCTCCTTCGAGATCTGCGAGGACGGTCTGGCGGACCGGGCATACTTTGATAAGGCGTTTCGGGCAGCCGCCGAGCTGACGGCGTACTTGTGCAAGCTGTTTGACCTTGATCCGCTGCGGGACGGTGTCGTCATCGACCACAGCGAGGGCTACCGCCGGGGCATTGCCAGCAATCACGGCGACGTGTCCCACTGGCTGAAAAAATTCGGAAGGACCATGGATGATTTCCGCAGGGATGTCATCCGGCTGGGGGAGGTGGAGAATATGACGCGTGAGGAACTGGAAGCGCTGGTGGATGAACGGATTAAAAAGGCCCTGGTGGGTACGGACACCACGGTAAGCGACTGGGCCAGGGAGGAATTACAGCAGGCCAAGAGCCACGGCATCACCGACGCCACCCGTCCCCGCGGCTACGCCACCCGGGAGGAGGCCGCCATCATGGTGGAGCGTCTGCGCGCAGCGCTGACAGAATAAGCGACAGCAAGGGCTCCCTGAAGCGGGAGCCCTTTTTCAATTGCAATAAGAAGCATAAAGTGCTATAATCAGGCAGAGAACTTCGCCGGAGGTGTTTCCATGTCTGCTCTTGCGCTGCGGATCCTTGCCTGCCTTTTCACGCTTCTGGACCACATCGGCTACTGCCTGGGCAGCTCCCACCCGCTGTATCTGCCCCTTCGCTGCATCGGCAGGCTTGCCTTCCCCATCTTTGTCTTTCTCATCGTCAACGGCTTCCGCCACACCTCCAACCGGCCCCGCTATGCGCTGCGTCTGGCTCTGTTCGCCGTCATCTCCCAGGTGCCCTTTGCCCTGTTCTGCGGTCAAAAGACCTATTTCAGCAACGGCAATGTGTTCGTTACCCTGCTGATCTGCCTGCTGGTCCTGTGGGCCACGGACACCCTGCGCCGGCAAAAACGGCTCAAATGGTTTGCCTTCCTGCCGTCGCTGGCGGTCTTTTCCCTGTATTATTTCGGCCTGCTCCACTCGGATTACGGCGCCAAGGCCATTTTGATGACCATGACCTTTTACCTCTTGGAAGACAAGCACCTCCTGACCGCCGCCGGAATGGTGGTCTGCGTCTATAACGGGCGGCTGATCTCCCTGGGGTTTGCCGTGCTGCACCTGCTTCAGGGCAGAGACGTATCCCTCGCCCCGCTCTCCCGCTGGGAATGGGCGCAGCTTTGTTCCCTGGTGGCGCTGGTGCCGATCTTCCTTTACAACGGAGAAAAGGGCCGTTCCCCCAAGTCGCCCGCCGCGGCAAAGGCCGCGCAGCTTGGATTCTACCTGTTCTATCCCGTCCATCTTCTGCTGCTTTGGGCGCTTCGGTAGCGTTTTCTTCGCAGGATCGGAGAATTTTCGCTTTTTGTGCCGTTCAAAAGGGACAAGCCCCCTATTTTGCTTGACGAAAGGAATCTTTTCGTGTAGAATATTTTCCGTCCCCCTGCCGACAGTTCGAAACCATCCTGTCGAAAAACAAAACTAAGGAGAAAAGAATCATGAAAATCAAGACCCGCGACCTGGTCCATGCCGCCGTACTGGCGGCGCTGTACGTAGCCCTGGGGCTGCTGCAAAACCTGCTTTTGCCCGGAAGCACCTCCATGGCGATCCAGTTCCGTGCTGCAGAAGCCCTCTGCGTCTTCGCCTTGTTCACCCCCGCCGCCATTCTCGGTCTGCCGTTGGGCTGCATGATCTTCAACCTGACCAGCGCCGGCACCCTTCCGCTGGATCCCGTGATCGGCACCGCCGCGACCTTGTTCGCCGCGCTGCTCATGTACCTGCTGCGCAATGTCCGCATCAAGACCTATCCGCTGGCAGCCATGCTGATGCCCGCCCTGTGGAACGGTCTGCTGGTGGGCTTGGAGCTGACGATTTATCTGAAAGAGCTGCCCCTGTGGCTCAATATGCTCTATGTCGCCGCCGGGGAGGTCGCCGTTTTGCTGGTCCTTGGCACGGCGCTGTACTATGCTATGACCGTCCGGGAGCTGGACAAGCGTTTGTTTGGGAGGTGATGCCTTGAAAAGCCGACGGCTCGCCCTTTCGGCTGTACTGGCTGCCATCGCGCTGACCATTTTCGTCCTGGAGGCACAGATCCCCCTCCCCCTTCCCGTGCCGGGCCTGAAGCTGGGTCTTTCCAATGTCGTCACCGTTTTCGCTCTCGCCGTTCTGGGCTGGAAGGAGGCCCTGGCCATCCTTCTGGTGCGCATCGTTCTGGGCAATATTTTTACCGCCCAGGGCATGGCTCTGCTCTATTCCCTGGCAGGTGGACTGTTGAGCTTTGCCGTCATGGCCCTGCTGCTGCGGGTGCTGAAGCGCAGCCAGCTCTGGGTCGCGGGGGTTATCGGCGGCATCGCCCACAATCTGGGGCAGATGGCTGTTGCCGTTGCCGTCACCGGGACGCCTGCCCTGCTGATGTACCTTCCGGTGCTGTTGCTGTGCGGCATCGTAACCGGCGCTTTTACCGGCCTGTGCGCCCAGCTTCTTCGAAACAGGCTGACAAAATCTTAGGAGGAAAGCCCAATGAAAAAGATCCTCGCGTTATTCCTTTGTATGCTGCTGATCGTCGGCCTGGTCGCCTGCGGCGGCGAGACGGAACCGGAAGCTTCGACTTCCGCCCCGACGGAGACTGCTGAGGCTCCGACGGAGAAGCTCGTTGAAACACCGGCGGATATAGAAACGGCCCCGACGGAGGAGGTCCACGACCATCTGCACATCAACTACAAGGGCCTGGAAAAGAAAAGCAGCACCCTGGAGGATGTGGCACAGGCAGAGGGCCGGGAGCCGGACTTCGACTTTGCAAGCGGCGAGAACACCATCTACGCCTATAACAACGTGACGGCGGACGGCGTGAGCTTCACCCAGGCTCAGTTCACCTTCGGCGCGGACAATGTCCGCATTTCCTGCACCATCAGCGGTGAGAACACGGAGGAGGGCATGACCCTGTGCAAGGACGCCATGACCGCCCTCTACGGAGAGCCGACGGAGAGCAGCGGCATCTTCACCTGGCGCGACCACACCAACAATTACATTACCCTCATGACTCTCAACGAGACCACCGTGCAGCTTGCCTACTATCTCTGCGCGGAATAAAAAAGAATGAAGCAACAGGGCGCACTGCGGTTTTGCAGTGCGCCCTGTTGCTTTGATTATGATACAACGTTTTGGGGGTGCCCCTCCAAAAAGGCCCGGAGATTTTCCGCCGCGATGTGGTGCAGACGCAGGCGGGTCTCTTTGGGCGCCCAGGCGATGTGTGGCGTCAGATAGCAGTTTGAGGCGGAAAGCAGCGGGTTGTCCGCCGCGATGGGCTCTTTGGAGACCACATCGGCGCCGTAGGCAGCCAGATCGCCGCTTTTCAGTGCGGCAGCCACCGCCGCCTCGTCGATGAGGCCGCCCCGGGCCGTATTGAGCAGGATGGCTCCCGGCTTCATTTCCGCCAGGGTGCGGGCGTTCATCAGGTGGAGATTTTCCGCCGTCTGCGGGCAGTGGAGCGAGACAACGTCCGACTTGCGCAGCAAGGTCTCCAGCGGCACGAACCGCGCCCCCTCCGGCACCGGCTTTTCATGGCGCGCCGTGACGAGCAGGCGCATCCCGAAGGCCTGGGCCACCCTGCCCACGGCCTGACCGATGGCACCGTAGCCCACCAGGCCCATGGTCCTGCCGCTCAGCTCCGTCAGAGGCTTGTTCCAGAAGCAGAAATCCGGGCAGCGCTGCCACTGGCCGTCAAAGACCGCCGCCGAATGAAGCCCCACCTGCTGGGTGATCTCCAGCAGCAGGGCAAAGGTCATCTGGGTCACAGCCGCCGTGGAATAGCCGGGAACGTTGCAGACCGTGACGCCGTGGCGCTTTGCCGCCTCGATGTCGACGATATTGTAGCCCGTCGCCAGAATACCGATCATTTTCAGCCCGGGGCAGGCGTCAAACACCGCCTCACTGATGGGCGTTTTGTTCAGAAATACGATCTCCGCGCCACCGATGCGCGCAACGACCTCCTCCGGCGCGGTGCGGTCATAGACCGTCAGCTCCCCAAAGGCTGCCAGCTCCTCCCAGCTCAGATCGCCGGGATTGGAGGCATAGGCGTCCAAAATCACAATTTTCATTGCTTCACCAATAGAGCTTGCTGGCCTTGCGCTGAGCCACCGCATACCAGATCAGGATTGCCACCGGCACCACCATGGACGCGATATCCACCCAGAGCAGGTCCAGCTTCATCACGTAATAGACGCCGTAGGCCAGCCCGCAGATCAGCATGGCCACCGACAGGATCAGCACCCGGGGCATGATATAGTCGAGGAAGCCGTCCGGATCGACACAGTCCTCCGGCTTGCAGTTACCGGGGTACATGAACTTGTTGGGGAACATCTCATAGGTGCGGCGCAGGCGGATATAGGTATAGATCCCGTAGGCGCCAAAGCCCAGCAGCATGATGAGCATCAGGGTGTTCAGCATCCCTGTCATGCTCTGCAGGGAGCTGGTGTCGGCGGTCTGGACCGCCTCGGTAGCTTCCGTGGCGTCCGTCAATAGAGTCCAAATATGGCGCATAACATGGTCCTCCGTCATTTTTGATGGCTTCATTATATCAATTCTTCCCTCCCGTTGCAACCGCTTTATGCGAAAATCCGGGGAATTCCGCCGCCATGCTTGTATTTGCCGGAAATCTGTGGTAAAATAACCGCAAAATGTGATCGAGAGGTTCCGGGCTGCGGGAAACGCCTTCCGTCCGGAATACACTATGGGTAGGAGCCAATATTATGTCAACCTTACAACAAGAGATCAACCGCCGGCGCACCTTTGCCATCATCTCGCACCCGGACGCGGGCAAGACGACACTGACCGAGAAATTCCTGCTCTACGGTGGAGCCATCGCCCAGGCCGGCGCGGTCAAGGGCAAAAAGAACGCCCGTGCCGCCGTCTCCGACTGGATGGAGATCGAGAAGCAGCGCGGCATTTCCGTCACCTCCTCCGTGATGCAGTTCCAGTATGAGGGCTTCTGCATCAATATTCTGGATACGCCGGGCCACCAGGACTTCTCCGAGGACACCTACCGCACCCTCATGGCGGCGGACTCGGCGGTCATGGTCATCGACGGCAGCAAGGGCGTGGAGGCCCAGACCCGCAAGCTCTTCAAGGTCTGCGCCATGCGCCACATCCCCATCTTCACCTTCGTCAACAAGATGGACCGGGAGGCCAAGGATCCCTTTGACCTGCTGGATGAGCTGGAACGGGAGCTGGGCATCGAGACCTACGCCGTCAACTGGCCCATCGGCTGCGGCAAGGAGTTTCAGGGCGTCTATGACCGGCAAAAGGGGCAGATCAACTTTTTCTCCGGCATTTCCGGCAAGAACCGCGCCGACCGGCTGGAGGTCTCTCTGGACGACCCCCAGGTGGCAGACCACATCGGCCAGGCCCGCTGGGAGCAGCTCCGGGACGACGTGGAGCTGTTGGGCGCAGGCCGTGAATTTGACATGGAAGAAGTGCGGCGCGGTGCGCTGAGCCCGGTGTTCTTCGGCTCAGCCCTGACCAATTTCGGCGTTGAGCCGTTTCTGGAAGCCTTTTTGCAGATGACACCCGCACCTCTGGCCCGTGTGGCCGACTGCGGCGAGATCGACCCCTTCAGCCCGGATTTTTCCGCCTTTGTCTTTAAGATCCAGGCGAATATGAACAAGGCCCACCGGGACCGTCTGGCCTTTATGCGCATCTGCTCCGGCAAATTCGAGCGGGACGCGGAGTACTATCACGTCCAGGGCGGCAAGAAGCTGCGCCTGTCTCAGCCCCAGCAGATGATGGCGCAGGAACGGGAGATCGTGGACGAGGCCTACGCCGGGGACATCATCGGCGTTTTCGACCCGGGCATCTTCTCCATCGGGGACACCATCTGTATACCGGGCAAGAAATTCAAATTTGCCGGCATCCCCACCTTTGCGCCTGAGCATTTCTGCCGCGTCAGCCCCAAGGACACCATGAAGCGCAAGCAGTTTGTCAAGGGCACGGAGCAGATTGCCCAGGAAGGCGCCATCCAGATCTTCAAGGTGCCCAACACCGGCATGGAGGGGGTCATTGTCGGCGTCGTCGGCACCCTGCAGTTCGACGTGTTCCGCTACCGTATGCTCAGCGAATACGGAGTGGAGCTGCGGATGGAGGGCCTGCCCTATGAGGTCCTGCGGTTCATTCGCCGTTCGCCGGTAGAGGAGCAGGAGCTGAACCTGTCCTCCGACGCGGAGCTGCTGGAGGATTATCGGGGCCATAAGCTGCTGGTCTTTTCCAGCGCCTGGGCCATCGACTTCACCATCCGCCGCAACCCGGGCCTGGAGCTGGCGGAGACCCTGGACGCATAATCGAATCTGTGAAAAATCCCCATGCCGCGCAAGCAGCATGGGGATTTTGTGTTTGGTTATTCCACTGTGACGGATTTTGCCAGATTTCGGGGCTTATCCACGTCACAGCCGCGGGCCAGAGCCATATAATAGGAGAAGATCTGCAGCGGCACCACATTGAGGCTGGGCTGGAGCAGCGGATGGGTCTTGGGTACCAGCAGGCAGCGGTCCACCGTTTTGCGGATGTCTGCCTCCAGGTCCTCCGTGGTCAGGCCCAGCACGTTGGCACCGCGGGCCTTGACCTCCTTGACGTTGGACATGGTCTTGTCGAAAAGCTCCGGGACGCCTGCCACGGCAACCACCAGAGTGTTGTCCTCGATGAGGGAGATGGGGCCGTGCTTCAGCTCTCCGGCGGCATAGGCCTCCGAGTGGACATAGGCGATCTCCTTGAGCTTCAGACTGCCCTCCAGACAGGTGGCGCTGTCCAGATTGCGTCCGATGAAGAATACGTCGTGGTGCTCATAAAGCTCTCCGGCCAGGGCCTCGATATGCGCCAGGTAGTCCTCCGTCAGCATGGAGGTCATCTTTTCCGGCAGCTCCGTCAGGGCCTTGAGGATGATCTGGTATTCCTCCTGGCTCAGGGTGCCCAGCAGGTCGCCGATATACAGCGCCAGCAGATAAATGACTGAAAGCTGGGTGGAATATGCCTTGGTGGTGGCCACGGCGATCTCCGGACCGGCCCAGGTATAGATGACGTCATGGGCGGCCTTGGAGATGGCGCTGCCGACCACGTTGACGATGGCCAGGGTCCGGGCGCCCAGGGTGTTGGCCTCCCGCAGCGCCGCCAGAGTATCGGCGGTCTCGCCGGACTGGCTGATGATGACGACCAGGGTGTCGTCCCCCAGCACCGGCTGGGCATAGCGAAATTCTGAGGCCAGGATGGGCTCCACAGGGATACGGCAGGTCTTTTCCAGAATGTACTTGCCCAGGCAGCCGACATAGTAGGCAGAGCCGCAGGCGACGATGTAGATCCGGCGCACGCCCCGCAGGTACTCGGCGCTCAGGCGGAGGTCGTCCAGGACCACGCGGCCATTTTTGATCCGGGGGCTGATGGTGTCCCGCAGGGCCTTGGGCTGCTCGTGGATCTCCTTCATCATGAAGTGAGGATAGCCGCCCTTTTCCGCCGCGGACATCTCCCAGGCGATATGCTCGGGGATCTTTTCCACCTGCTCGCCCAGGGCGTTATAGAAAACGGCACCGTCCGCGCTGAAATCCACCATGTCGCCGTCGTTGAGATAGACAACCTTGCGGGTGTACTTCAAAATGGCAGGCACATCGGAGGCAATATAATTCTCACCCTCGCCGAAGCCGAAGATCAGGGGGCTGTTTTTCTTCACTGCCAGCATTCTGCCCGGGCAGTCCGTGCACAGGATTCCCAGAGCGTAGCTGCCGGTCATTTTTTCAATGGCCCGCTGCACGGCATGAAGCAGATCGCCCTCCAGCTCATAGTAATACTCAAAGAGATTGGCGATGACCTCCGTGTCCGTATCGGATTCAAACGCCTTGCCCACGGACAGAAGATACTCCTTCAGGAGCAGGTAGTTTTCGATGATGCCGTTATGTACCACGCAAATCTTGCCGTTGGACGACACGTGGGGGTGAGAATTCTTGTCCGAGGGCGCGCCGTGAGTAGCCCAGCGGGTGTGGCCGATGCCCAGGCAGCCTTGCAGCTTTGCGCCGCCGTCGGTCAGTTCGCTGAGGGCAGCCAGGCGGCCCTTGGTCTTGGCAACGGAAAAACCATCCTCCGAGAAAACGCAGACACCGGCTGAGTCATAGCCCCGGTACTCCAGCTTGGCAAGGCCGTCCAGCAGGATCGGCGCTGCCTGGCGTTTTCCGATGTATCCGACAATTCCACACATATGATAACCTCCAAAGGTAGGGTATTCGCAGGGTCACATAAGGGAATTATACAGAAAAAATTTGTCAAAATCAACCGAAAATTTATATTTTTCTATGATTTCATAAAAGTCAGTCGAAAATGGACAACTGATAGGACAGCAGATCTGCCAGCGGAGGCAGATTTTCGTCCACGCCGACGGCCCCCAGAGCCATGAGGGCTTCCGCGCCGCCGCTGCCGTCACGGAGGACGTAGACCTCCGACCAGCGATGCTTCAGGTTGTCCGACGTGCCCGCCCAGGTGCCGCCGGAGGTGTTGGGGCACTGGGCGACAAAGACCTTTTCCCCCAGGGCGTGGATAAAGTGGTTGCGCCGCAGGGCACGGGCAGAGGAAAAGGACAAGTCGTAACCGTCGGCACTGCAATACAGGAGATTTTCCCTGGGCGCATAGCGGCTCAGCTCATCGGGCACGAAGCAGACGACCGTTCCGCCGGCGGCAAGGCAGGTCTCCTGGGCAGCGGTATCGGCACCGCTGGCCCCGCCGGAAACCAGGGTGAAGCCCTCCTGGGCCGCCATCTGTCCGATTCTCCGGGCAAAATCTCTGCCCCGGGGAAACAGCAGTCGGGAGCCGACAAGAGAGATGCCCCGGCTGTTCAGCAGTTTTACATCGCCCTTGCAGAACAGGGCGGCGGGGCAGTCGTCCTTCAGCCGAAAAAGCCGCCGTGGGAAGCTCTGGGAAATGCGGGTCACTACGGTGGTATCCTCCGCCTTGGACAGATACTCCCGCAGCGCCTTCTCCCGATCCAGAAGCCCGGTGACCCGGCGGCTCATCTCCGGGCTGCAGCCCAGGGACATGAGCTGCTCCGGGCTTACCTCCGTGTCCTGCCGCGCCCGGGTCAGGGTCATGGCGCGCACATACTCGTTGAGCTGGCGGTATTCCGCCGCCGTCAGAGGCTTGACAGCCTGCCCCAGCTTACAGCAAAGCAGGAGCAGGCTCTTTTCCGCCGCCTGCATCAGCGCTTCCTGCGGGGAGGATGCTTTTCCTCCTCGGGTGCCGGGATGAGGCAGCCGTATTCATCAAAGATCATGGGAACGATGGTAAAATCGGAGAATTTGGCGATCTCATCCAGCTTCGCCTTTTCCGGGAAGGAGCCGATGAGGGTAAAGGAAATGCCCTTTTTCCGGGCACGTCCCGTCCGGCCGATGCGGTGGATATAGTATTCGTTCTCGTCGGGGACGTCGTAGTTGATGACGCCGTCCACGTCATCCACGTCGATGCCCCGGGAGGCCACGTCGGTGGCGATGAGGACCGGCAGCTTGCCCTTGCGGAAGGCGGCCATGGTCTTTTCCCGGGTGGCCTGCTTGATGTCGCCGTGGAGGCAGTCGGCCTGAATCCCGGCGCGGCGCAGATCGTCGCTGAGGCGCTGGCACATGACCTTGGTGTTGCAGAAGACGATGACCCGCTCAAAGGCGCCGGAGCGCAGGATCCGCAGCATGGCCTCCTCCTTTTCCAGGCGGGGTACGGTGATGGAATACTGGTCGATGTCCGGCTTGCTCTCCTCCGTGGGGGCAACGGTGATCTCCACCTCGTCGCGCTGGTACATCCAGCTGACGGTCATGACCTCCTGGGAGATGGTGGCGGAAAACAGCCCAAGGTTGACGCGGTTCTTGATCTTGTTGAGGATCTTGGTCACGTCGTCGAAAAAGCCCATGTCCAGCATCCGGTCGGCCTCGTCCAAAATGACGGTCTTGATCTTGTCCAGGCGAAGATTCTTGCGGTTGTAATGGTCCATGAGCCGTCCCGGCGTCGCCACGACGATATGGGGGTGACGGGCCAGGGCCTTGATCTGCGGCTCCATGCGCTGGCCGCCGTAGACCACGGTGACGCGGATGTCCTTATAGCAGATCAGCAGACCGTTCAGCTCATCGGCGATCTGGATGGCCAGCTCCCGGGTGGGGGCCAGGATCAGCGCCTGCAGATCCTCCGACGACGGGTCGATGTGCTCGATCATGGGAATGCCGAAAGCAAAGGTCTTTCCCGTCCCCGTCGGTGCCTTGGCGATCACGTCCCGCCACTGCAGCAGGGGCGGAATGGCCTCCTCCTGGACCTTGGTGGGCAGGCCCACGCCTTTTTTCTCCAGCGCCCGCAAAATCTCCTCGCTGACGCCCAATTCACGAAAGGTTTTTGTTGTTTCCATACAGGTTTCCTCTACTTCTTTGCCGAAAATAGCCAATACTTCGCAGTATATTTATTATAGTATACCAAAAAGCCGGACGCTTTGCAAGCCCCGGACGCTTTTCCTGCCTTTTTGCCGCACTTTCTCCCTGGCGCAGGGGTAATGGTGGAAAAATATCATCTGTGACGTCATAAAAAGTCGAAAAAACGCAAAAAAGCTCTTGCAATGACAGTTCGCACTTTTTATAATGTATTAGATCTTTTGATTCATATATCATACAGAAATGAGGCATTCCCATGAAAACCCGTTTTACCCGTTTGGCATCCCTGCTGCTGGTCTTGACGCTGCTCGTAACGGCGCTGCCTCTGCAGACTTCTGCAGCGGCGGATACCGCCCGTCTGGAAAAAATGAAGACCCTGCTCAACACTGTGGAGCTGCAGCCCCAGCGCACCGGCTATCCCGCTGTGGACGCCCTGCTGGAGGAGATCGTCGCGCCTTATGCCGGCAGCGATAATTTCACCAAGGTCCTGGCCGCCTACGACTGGGCCATCTTGAATATCGATTTCAGTTGGGCGCCCTACTCCCAGGACTACGCGCCGGCCTACGACTGCTTCAACGTGATTTATGACCTGGAATATGAGGAGGGCCTGGAGGAAGCCATCCCCTATGAAATGGTCAACCGTGCCTACCACGCTCTGAGCCGGCACGAGGGCGTTTGCTACGACTATGCCGCAGTGATGACCCTTCTGGCGCGGTACATCGGCTTTGAGTCCTATCTGCATACGGGCCTGTTTACCTTTGAAGCCGGTTATGGCACCGGTGACGGCCATCACGGCTGGTCCGAGATCGTCATCGGCAGCATTTCCTACATCTTTGACCCCCAGCGGGACTACCGCCTGTGCGGCAACGCCACGCGGGACATCAACTATTACTATTTCGGTCTGACCGGCTCGGAGACCTGGCGCTTCAAGCCCGAGGCGGAGGTCAACGCCGCCCGCGACGCGCAGTTCCTGCCTCTGGGCACCGAACGCGACAGCCTGAGCTATGTATCCGTCACGGCGACGGCTTCCGGCAAGGCCGAGGGCAGCGGTTCCTGCTTCCCCGGCGCGGAGGTGACGGTCAGTGCCGTGGGCGACGATTTTAACGGCTGGTTCAATACCGACGGCATCTGTGTCAGCACCGACGCCCAGTATACCTTCACCGTGGAGGAGAATACCCATCTTCTGGCGGTCTTTGCCGACGAGCTGTTCCACGACGTGTCAAAAACCGAATGGTACCGCGCCGACGCAACGGAAGCCGCCGTGCGCAATATCGTCACAGGTACGCGCCCCTTTATCTTTGACGGTGGGGAGATCCTGACCCGCGCCATGGCGGTCACGCTGCTCTTCCGCGCCGCCGGTGAGGATGTGGAGACGAAAGACATTCCCTTCTCCGACGTAGCCGCCGGAAAATGGTATGCCGACGCCGTAGCCTGGGGCAACGCGACAGGCATCGTCAAGGGCATTCGTGCCGATCTGTTCGCGCCGGGCGATCCGGTGAGCCGTGAGCAGTTCATCACCCTGCTGATGCGCCTTGCCGAGCACCTGGGCCTGATGCCGGAGCAGTCGGACCTGACTTACACCGACGCCGACAGCATCTCTTCCTTTGCGCTGGAGCCGCTGCAGCGCGCCCAGTCGGCAGGGCTGCTGGCAGGCTATGAGGACGGCACCGTCCGTCCCCAGGGCGAGCTGACCCGTGCCGAGGGCGTGACCCTGCTGGTCCGCTTCCTCCACTGGCTGGAGACGGAATGATCGTAAAAGAATCATAAACACCGGCCGTGCCATTGGTATGCACTAGTATAAAAGCTGTCTCTTATACACATCTCCGAGCCCACGAGACGTA
>CAMFZO010000022.1 GCA_946006895.1 uncultured Clostridia bacterium
CATGCGCTTTGTGGAAAAGTTCGGCAAATAAAGAAAATGGGCTGGATCCTGGGATCAGGATCCAGCCTGGTCTATATGTTGAATTACTCGTACTGATGGTTGTTTCTTTTCAGCCAAAGACCCACCAAACGGAGCAGAATTGAGGTAAAAATAAGCAAAAGTAGTGTGTCGGTTCCGTTCAACAAATGGAATTTTATTACTTCTTTTTATTCTTTAGACTCGCATATATACCGATTGCAATTACAAAGACAACAGCCACTACTATCCCATATTCCACAATCGCCACCTCCAAATTTCGATTTGTAGAACTCAGTATATCAAAAAACTGTGAAGAACTCAACCGCGAAAAAAGAAACATCTCTTGTATTGGCAGTCGAATGAACTTTTTCAATGGCAGGATATTTCGTGAAATATTTTGCTTTCGCAAAATGTGAAATAATAGGCTGTTTCTTTACAGCCCCATTGTGAAATTTTCCGCTGCGCGGAAAGTGAAATGAAATAAATCCCCTTACGCGCCACTGCGCATTTCACACGCCGCAGGCGTATTTCATACTGCGAAGCAGTATTTCACCCACCCGAAGGGTGGATTTCGTTGAAAAAAGCACGCCGAAGCGTGCTTTTTTCTGGCGGAGAGGGCGGGATTCGAACCCGCGAGACGCTTTTAACGCCTACACGATTTCCAGTCGTGCGCCTTCGGCCAGCTCAGCCACCTCTCCAATTCAGCCGATCTTACTTCCGCAAAATCAGCTTGAATATCATACATGATAATTCGCCGGATGTCAAGTGTTTTCTTTTGTTTTTTCGGTATTTCTTTCCTGTTCCGGCAAAACATCACGAACCCATCGCCACCACGCAGGCGTCGAGGACCTGGCGGATGACCGGCGTACAGGCCGTACTGCCTGCGCCGCCGCCTTCAATTACCACCACGAAAGCCAGCGGATAATCCTCGCTCTGGACAAAGCCCGTCAGCAGCGCGTTGGAGGTCAGACCCTCGCCCCGTTCCGCCGTGCCGGATTTCGCGCCGGCATAGAGGCCGCTGAAATACCATTCGCCGTAGTTGTTGACCACGTTATAGTGCATCATTTCCGCCAGGGTATCCGCCGCCGACGCGCTGAGGATCTTATCCCCCATCTCCGTCTTGGCCTCGTACTTTGTCTTGCTGCCGTAGGTGACCTTATCCACAAGGTAAGGCGTTGCCGCCTGACCGCCGTTGGCGATGGCTCCCATGAAGGTCATGTACTGGCAGGGGTTGATCTGGTCCGTATACTGACCGACGCCCGCCCAGGCCGCTTCATAGGCCGTGGCCTCCGAGAGGTCAAAATTGCCGTTCTTTGTGACGAATCCGTCAAAGGAAAGGCTGTCGGTGATACCAAACCGCCGGGCATAATCCGTCAGGACATCTGCGCCCAATTGGTCGGCAATCTGCGCAAAGGCGACGTTGCAGGATTGACACAGGGCCTGCCGGAAATTGATCGTCCCGTGGACGCCGTTACAGATCACCGTCTCGCTGCCGATCCGGGCGCTGCCCTCACAGTAGAAGGTCCTGTCCTCAATGTCAGAGATCCGCTCCAGTGCCGCAGCCGCCGTCACCAGCTTGAAGGTGGAGCCGGGTGCGTAGGCCGAATGGAGGAAACGGTTAACATAGACACCGTTGTACTGCTCGGGGTTGCCCTCCACGTCGGGCACGTTCCAGGGGTCATAGGTGGGCGAGGAGACCATGCAGAGGATCTCGCCGGTTTTGTAGTTATACACACCTACAGTGCCGTGCTGCCCGTTCAAGGCGTTGAGAGCGGCCCGCTGCACAGCGGCGCTCAAAGTCAGGGTCATTCTCCCCTCACCGTCGCCCATATGGCGCGTTCCGCTGATGCGGTTGAAGCCGGCCAGCTCGTCGCCGTATTCGTTGAGAAGATAGGGTGTGATATAGCCCTCGTTGTCGCCGAGGATCTGGAGCATGGAGGCACGCACCGTCGCGTCGTCTGCAAGGGTACGGCCCTGGGTGTTGTCCATCAGCACCGTCCCGGAGCGGTCGACAATGACACCGTCATTTTGGAAGGGCATCCAGTCCGGCCCGTTGACAAAATAGCGCACGACGATAACCAGCACACCTACCAGCATGGCGGCGGCAAGGAAATAAGCAAACCAGGCACGTTTTGCCAGCTTATTCATACGGCTCCACCTCCTCTGCCTTGGCGGTCCTCACCGCGAAGCTGGCGTTTTGCCGCGTGTCGGCAGCCTTGATAAACGCCAAAAGTCCCCAGGAGGAAAGCATACTGGAACCGCCGTTGGACACAAAGGGGAACGTGACACCGGTCATTGGCAGGATGTCCATGGTACCGAACACGTTCAAGATCGTCTGGGTCATCATAATGGCTACTGCCGCGCAGGCGCCGATGGTATAGAAGCTGCTGCGTCCGATGGCTGCAGAACGTGCCACAAAGACGCCCAGCAGAATGATGGCAAGGACCGGAATCAGCCCCATGATTAGGCCCCATTCCTCGCAGACGAAAGCAAACACATAGTCCGTATCCGCCGCCATAACGTAGTAGCGGAAGGCGCCGTTGCCCGCGCCGAGACCGAACAGACCGCCGGATGCGATACACGTCATGGCCTTGACCTGGTCGTAGCCGCCGTTCAGAGGATCATCCCAGGCATGGCCCCAGGTGGAAAAACGGCGCAGCACATGAGGTGGGATGTCGATGACCAGCAGGAGCAAAACGCCGCAGCACACCACCGTTCCCAGCAGCGCCAGCGCGGAAAAGCTACCGCTTCGCATGAGGCAGATGACCACAAGGGCCACAAAGAAGATCAGCGCGGTGCCGAAGTCGTTCATCAGTGCCAGGCAGCCGCAGATGGCAGCGGAATAGATGATGAAGGAGAGCATATTCCGCTTGGTCACGATGCGGTCCATGGTGGACGCGCCCACATACAGGAAGCACAGCTTGACCAGCTCCGAGGGCTGGAAGGACATGGAACCGATCTGGATCCAGTTTTTTGCGCCGTTGATCTCCCGGCCCAGGACCAGGTTCGCCGCCAGCAGAAGCAAACCTGCCACCGCCGCCAGATAGCGGAAACGCTTGGCCCGGTTCAGATCCCGCATGGACCAGCCGATGACCAGATAGATGAAGATGCCGCCGGCAATACAGATGAGCTGCTTGGTCACTTCCGTCGGCGCAGAGGACGCAATGACGGAAAGGCCGATGGTGGAAAGGAAGAAGGCCAGGGTCTCCACCTCAAAGCTGCTGCGGCGCATGATCTTCAGGGCCATAAACAGCAGCCATTGCAGACCGATCACCGCCAGGAAGCTGAGGACGACAGTGGAGATAGCCTCCTCCTTGCCGTTCATCCAGAATTGCAGCGCCGTCAGGAGCTGAAATACCGTCAGGATAACGAGGGTCAGTCCGGGGCTTGCAATGGCGGCGGGGCGGGTGCGGTAGTATTTCTGCTCCTCCATCTCCTCCGCCGTGGTGGGGGCCAGGACCATTTCCACGCCGCCGAGGGAGATCACGTCGCCGTATTGCAGGGCGCAGATATCCACGGTCTTGCCGTTGACCGACACCGCGCCACGGGATCCGATATCCGTCAGAGACCAGCTTCCGTCGTCATAGCGGGTCAGAACTGCGTGATTCCGGGAGACCGTGGACAGATTCACCACGATGTCACAGCCGCGGCCGCGGCCGATGATATTCTCCCAATGGGTCACGGGAAGCTGCTGACCGTCGGGCATAACCAGCCACGCCCAAGTTTCCGGCTCGCGGCGGAAACGCAGCAGGGGCTTGGCGCAGCGCCACAGAATGAGCGCGCCCAGCACCGGCGCCAGATAGCACCAGACCGCGCAGAACACCTCGGCAAAGCCTCTGCCGTCGGTTTGGAAGAAGCCGTTCAGTGTTTCAAAGAAATCAGACAGCATACTGCACCTCTCTTTCTTATGGTTTACGAACAGGGGGCTGACCGCCAGCCCCGTCAGGCTGACGTTCAGCTCCCTGCGAATCTATTTATTCGTCAAAATCGTCCTCGTCGTCCTCGTCATCCGGGTCAGCGTGCATATCGTAGGCAGGCTCGACGGATACATAGGAGTAGCTGGGCGCAGGCTCCACCGGCAGGTCCTCCACCATTTTGATGGAATAATAGACGTCGGTATCCGTGGGATAGCGCTTGCGCTTCAGGCGTCCGTTGACCCGGTCGTTGATGAGCGTATAGATCACGGCGAACACCGGAACGCCCAGCAGCATCCCGGCAAAGCCGAAAATACCGCCGAAAACAAGGATCGCTACCAGGACCCAAAGGTCGGAAATGCCCAGCTTCTCGCCCAGGATGCGGTTTTCGATGATATTGCCGTCGATCATCTGGAGCGCCAGGATAAAGATGCAGAAATACAGTGCGTCAATGGGATGCTCGATGAGCAGCAGCAGTGCCGACGGGATGGCACCCAGGAACGGCCCGAAGAAAGGAATGATATTGGTCACGCCTACCAGCGTTGCGATCAGCGGCGCATAGGGCATGCCCGTGACAAGCAAAAAGATATAGGTAAGGATACCCACAAGGAGCGCGTCAATGAGCTTACCGATGACATAGCCGCCGAAAATCTTGTTGGTGCGGCGGGCCACCTCGAAAATACGGTCGGCATGCTTCGTGGAGAAGACGGAAATAACGATCTTTTTCGACTGCGCGCACAGGCGTTTTTTGTAGATCAGGATATAGACCGCCGCGATGATACCGATGCCGGCGTTAAACACGCCCATGACCACGCTGTAAACCGAGCTGGTCAGGCTGCCAAGGAAGGAAGCGATGTCGATTTTTTTCAGTTCGTTGATCAGGAGTTGGAACAGGCTGTCCAGATTCTTATGGAACCACTCCTCCACCTCTGTTCCGGCAAAGGTATCATTGATCCAGGTGGTAATGGTCTGTCCATAGCGTTCCAGCCTTTCCTGCTGCAAAAGTTCCTCCAGGCTGTTGACGATGCTCGGGACAATTAGAGCGATCAGGGCATAGAGCAGTGCCAGCAATGTAATGACCGCTGTGACAACACTGATCGTCGTGCTCAGGCGGGATTTGGCCTTGTCCGAGAGCTTACGGTTGACCAGGGCCTTGTCCATCAGCTTTCGGACAAGCTGCATGATGGGATTCATCAGGTAGGCAAACAGGCAGCCGTAGACCAGAGGGGAGATAATACCCAGGAAGTCCAGGATCATCTGATAGAACCCGGGCAGATTGGAAAAGATCAGCCAAAAGAGGCCTCCTGCCACGATGACCAGGAAGGCTGTCAGGCCCCATTTAAAGTATTTCTCGTTGCGATGCAGCTTCATAGCGGTCGCTCCTTTTCCAGCTTCCCTAATAAAATACCACGAAGTTGGGAAATCGTCAAGTGTCCCCGATATTTGCGCTTAAGATCCCCTGTCCTCTTGCATTTTCAGTTTCGTTTATAGTATTATGGAAGAAAACCGAACCGGGAGGCTGTAATCTATGGCAAAATCGGAGAATCAGAAGCTGAAGCTTCTCTATTTGCGGGATTATCTGCGGCAAAACACCGACGAAAAGCACCCGGCAAAGGCGCAGACCCTTGTGGACTATCTGGCGTCAAAAGACATCCGGGCAGAACGAAAAAGCATCTACGACGATATCCATATGCTGAATGAATACGGGACCGAGGTCCTCTACCGCCGCGGCAGCAACGGCGGGTATTACGTTGCTCAGCGGGATTTTGAGCTTTCGGAATTGAAGCTGCTGGTGGACGCTGTGCTCTCGTCGAGGTTTCTGACCGCCGGGCAGTCGTCCGCCCTGATCAAAAAGCTGGCCGCCCTGTCCAGCACCCATGAGGCGGAGCTGCTGCGTCGCCAAATTGTCCTGTCCGGCCGCCTGAAAACGGAAAATGACGCCAGTATTTCCAACATCGACACACTCTATGAGGCCATCGACCGGGACAGTCAGGTCGTATTCCGCTATTTTGACTGGGGCGTGGACCTGAAGAAGCATTTCCGCCGGGGCCGCTATACCGCAAGCCCCTATGCTCTGCTGTGGGACAATGAGAATTACTATCTCATCGCCTACACGGAAAAGCACGGCATCACCCATTACCGCGTGGACAAGATGGAGGAGATCTTCCTGACCGGCCAGAAGCGCGTCTTTACCGAGGAGAGCCGGAAATTTGACCCCGCCGCCTATTCGCGGGAGGTCTTCGGGATGTACCGCGGAAAGACGCAGCAGGTCAAGCTGCGGTTTGAAAACGCCCTGGCCGGCGTGGTGGTTGACCGTTTCGGGCGGGATATTCTGCTCATCCCCGATGGAAACGAGCATTTTACGCTGACGGTCCAGGTGTCCCTCTCTCCCAATTTCCTGGGCTGGCTGGCTGGCTTCGGAGGACGCGCCTCCGTTGTCTTTCCCCAGAGCGCCGTAGACGCCTACGCAAACCAACTGAAGGAAGCTCTGGCGGCGCTGTCATAACATAACACAAACGGTGCGCTGCAGGTCTTGATGATCTGCAGCGCACCGCATTTCAGTTAATCAATATCCCGGATGATTTCTTCCGGCGGGTTGTCAAGCACTTCGGGGTTGCGCAGGAGCTTGTGGAAGTATTTCAGCACCGTTGCATAGTAGAAGCCGTCGACGGTGCGTTCATCGCAGTTCATTACGAAATCCACATAACGCCGCGTGACCGCGTTGCCCTCCGCGTCCAGCTCCTGTCTGCGGTACTTTCTGCCAAAGGCCACAAAGACCGGCAGGTTACCGAAATCGTAGAGATGGTGGACAATGGGCGGGATGCCCAGAGAGCCCATGGAGGTAAAGATCACAGAGGCGTGGAAGGGGCTGACCTCCAGCAGGAATTTAGGCAGCTTTCCGAAATAGTCCATGACCTTGAGAACCCAGACCACGAATTTCAGCAGCAGACCGGGAATGCTCGCCAGCGCTCCCGCCACGGCGTCGAAGCTGCTGTTCAGCGGCGTGGATTTGACCTCCTCATAGGCTTTATTGAATTTCTCATAGACTTCCCGGGAGGTATCCGTCTGGGTCAGATGGAGCTTGATCATGGTCTCCTCGCCGTCGGTGCGCATATCCTTTTTCATCGCCATGGTAAACTGGATATCTTCATCACGCTGGAATACCCGTTGGCCGGACAGGAAACGGTTGATGCCGGGATATTTGGCGACGCAGCGCACATAGGCAGCCAGGAACACATGGGTAATGCCGAAATTCTCCATGCCCTCTGCGCGCTTTTTGTGAATGTAACGTTCAATATTGGAGATCTCCAGCTTGTCATGGATGGAGTTGGAGGCGCCGTTGCGGTTGGGCATGATGTAGTTGGCGACAAGGGACATACCGTCGATGGTGCGAAGCTGCCGTCCGTCGCTGCGGTCGCCCCAGGTGGGATGGTATTTTCCGTCAGTGAAAATGCGTAGGCCCAGGACCGCCGCGAAAAGGGAGCCAACCAAAAGCACGTTGGCCAGCTTGTTCAGCAGCTCGCACAGCACCAGGCCGGGAACGCAATAGATAAAATCGTACAGGAGCACCGCAAAGGGCAGCAGCCCCATGAAAAACAGGATCAGGTAATGCTTGAGCTTTCCCGTCATGAACATACGGTAAATGAAATAAAACGCCAGGTAGATGATCCAGCAGACCGCGACATAGCGCTTATAGCCGAAGAGGGCATAGCCGCCGCCCAACTCCGCCGCAAGACCGGGTGCCTCCTGCAGCCGCAGGTTCCAGTCCAGGGCGATCTGGGCAAAATAGACGCAGGTCCAGAACACCGGCTTTGTGGAGCGGTAGAACTCCTTCGGTCCGCGCACCAGGACAATAAAGGCAAAGCCCAGGGCGATCCAGATGGGCAGGACCTTCTGGAACCAGAAGTTCGCGGTGGACAACTGCAGGCCGAAGCACAGGGCAAGAATCTGAAGCACGGCGGATGCCACAGCCATCAGCGCAGCCAGCCAGGTCAGCGGGTTTTTTCTGCTGAGATAATAACGGATGTTCTTCATTTTTTCCTCTCTTTCTTATTGCAGGCTATCCCTGCTCTCCAAAACTGCTTCCCTACTGTTCATTTCCATCAAAACGCAAACCGACAAATGCCAGTTTCTTTTGATACGATTCAATTACCTGGGGTGTAACGGATTTTGCTTCTTCATAGCGCTTTTTCACGGTTTTTCTCTTAAATAGCAGCGCATGGATCCAACGGTATACCCACATAACCGGAAGAAGGACAGGGACCTTTCTCAAAACCGGATAAAGGCTGCACATTGCGTCGAAACTTGGGAAAAACAAGTGCCTGATGCGTTTTCGACGGCCGCGCTTTGTGGAGCCGGAGGTATCGGCGCAACGTGCCGCAGAAGCAATATATTGCATTTTCTGGTCGCCGAAGGCACCGCTCGATAGGATCACATCCGTGATCGTTTCCGTGACCGGCGTATGCTCCGCTGTGCCAAACCAAACCTTTATCGTACCGCACAGGTTCTTAAAAAACACATCCAGGGAGATCTGCTTCAACTCGGATAAAACATAATTGAAGTTGAGCGTTGGATTGCTGCGCATGAACAAGTACAGATCGATCAAATGCTTTGGACCGATACCGCCGTCCCGATAATGCTTGGCAAAATGAACGATGTTAAAAATCAGCTCATCTTCCCTGGGCAAAACATATTGTGATTTTGCATCGGAAACACGAATTGCACGGCTCCAAACATTTTGAAAATACTTGCTGTAGAGTTTGTTGTTGGACGGGATCAAGCGCTTATGGAGCTCCAAGTGCAGCGTCGGCTTCTCCCAATGCAGCTCATGATTTGATTCAACACCTTTTTTGAACTCCAATTTGCAGAGTATGGGCTTGATTTTTTCATATTGTCCGATCCGTATCAGAATATCAGCATCGGCCATTTCCCGCATATGCGGCTCCGGGTACAGTTCTTTCAGGGTCATACCCTTGAGCAGGATATAGTCCACCTGGTTCTCATCAAATTCAGCGCAAAGCGCCTTGATCTCAGCCATTTGGCGGGAGGAAAGCGAGTATAATGCGCAGGATTTCTCAACCAGTGCCTGCATTTCCGGCTTCTCCGGCGAAATACCGCACAGCAATGCGCCCTCCAAAGCGATCGAAGTGATTTGCTGTTTTTCAATCAAATGTACTGCTTTGGACAGTGAAAAGGCATCGGGCAAAGCTTCAGGTTGGTGCAGAATCGCACTTCGGATCAGTAAAAGAACGCCCTGTTGCTGAACATTCAAAGTTTTTTCCTCCTCTCAGGGGGCAAGTAGTCAGGATATTTCCTGAAAGCAGTCAGTTTTACGTCCTGTGGCGGAGCCTTTGGAGCAGCTCCATCAGCGGACGGATGCGGAGCAGCAGTGCCGCAGCAAAATAACAGGCAGCACCGACCAGGATCAAAAGTAAGAAGGAGGCCATTGACGGCAGCGCGGAAAAAATGTGCAAGCCCTTAACGAGCAACAGCAAGGTCGCCATCAGGCAAGTCGCCACTCCGCTTTTCAGCAGCACGATGACCGTATTCTTTGTCCCGTAATCGCCGATTTTCTTCCGCAAAAGAAGATACAACGCAACGCACTGCGCCATTGCAGCAAACGATGTTGCAGCAGCCAGCCCGTTGATCCCGAACCAGTGGGACAACAGAAAATTCAGGCCGATGTTCAAGGCAATGGCAAGACACGAGGTAACGGTCGTCGTCCTCGTATCCTTATAGGCGTAAAACACCTTGACCAGCGTATCGCGGACAGCCAGGAAGACAAGACCGCAGGAGTAGCAGCGAAGTGCGCCGGCCGTCATTTGAACGGACGCAGCGGTAAAGCTCCCCCTGCATAAAACATTGGTTACAAACTCCTCCGCAAGAATAATGAGGCCCACCGTTGCGGGGAGCAAAAGAAACGCCAGCATATTGATCGTTGCAGACAGCTTTTGCCTGACTCTCTGATGCTGCCGCTGCGCGACCAGCTCCGCACAGCTTGCAAACAATATGGTGATTACCCCTGTAACGAGGACTTCCTGCACCGCTGTGTTCATCACGCTTGCATAGCTCAAAGCAGAAATGCCGCCGGTCACCATTGTGGAAGCTATGGAGCGATCGATCATTTTATTCAACTGGCTGACGCACATTCCGAGGAGAATCGGCAAAACGAGGTAAAGCGTCTCCTTCACATTTTCTTCACGAAAACGGAGCAGGAGCCTCGGACGATATTTCGTATGCCAGGCAAAAGGAAGCAGCAGGAGGCATTCTGCAATATATGCCACAAGCAGACCGACGCCAAGATAGGCAATACCGAATCGGGCAGCGACAACGATCGAAGTGATGATCACCGCGTTGCGTGCAAGACTGACCGATCCCGGAATCATGAAATTCTGATTTGCCTGCAAATAACCGGTCCAGATGCTGACCAATGTCATAAAATACAGGCTGGCTGCACTGATCCTGACCATTTTTACCGTCAGAGCCATGGTTTTCTCATCAAAACCGGGAGCAAACAGCTTCAGGATCGGCTCAGTAAATGCCACAAGCACCGCCACAAGCACCGTTACGATCAGGAAAGAGATACAGGTCAGGTTATTGGTATAGTCCAGCGCTTTTTCCGCACCGCTTTTTTGCCGGATTTGATTGTACATTGGAAGATAGGCGGTGCTGAGGGAATGACCGATAAAGTAGAAAATCAGTGTGGGTACGGAAACCGCGATCAGGTAAGCATCGCTGACGGCTGTTGTTCCATAATATTTCGCCAGAACAATATCCCGGAACATCCCGACAATCTTGGAGATCAGGATGACGGCCATCAGCGCGGCTGCACTCTTCTTCAGGGTTTGAAACTTCATAGCTTAATTCTTTCCATTATCAATGAATATCACATAATGCCCTGCGCATACCCTCCGAATTCTTCTGAGCATTGTGATTTTGCTCCGCAAGGCGTTTCGCGTTTTCAAGCGTACTGTCACAAAAACGGCGGTCCTTGCATTGCAGCAGCAGTTGATGAAGCTCCTGCGGGGTCGAAGCGATGTGTGCGCACCGGAACTGCTCCAAATACTGTACAAACGGGTATTCCCGGGAGGCATATACCAGGAAGGGGCGTCCGCATACGAGGCAGTCAGCGATCTTGGTTGAGAAGGCATACTTCAAATCCTCAACGCGCTTCGGATTTTCACAGTGCAGGACCAGCGCAGAGGACGCAAGGATGTCAGGAATTTGCGAATACGGCACAAGGCCGTGGCAAATGACGTTGGGCAGTTTCAAAAAGGCGGTCTGCTCACGCGTACTGTAAAATTTCCCGTAAATATGGAGCTTTGCTTCAGGGAGCGCTTCATGAAGGACGTTGGCAAGCTCATACAGGGGGGCAACTCTTCCAACGCCGAGGTTGCCGCAGTAAGTCACATCAAATTCATCTTCGTTCCGGGCGGCGTGTGCCGGGGTCAAATCAGTGGACACATAAAATGTCCGGCTTTTTCCCGGGTGGGGATAGGCTTTTTGATATGCCTCCTCCAGCCACTGCGTATTATAAATGCAGAAATCTGCCTGTTTCATAAATCTGCGGTATTGCACACGCAGACGATGGCGCAAAAGCCTGTGCCAGATATTTTTTTCATTTACGCCCGCATAGAGGACCTGTTTCAGAACATAGCTTTCCGTATTAAACATGACCAGATGTGCATGATATTTTCTTGCGATCTTTCGCGCAATCGCATACATAAACGGGCTGTCACCGGCCTGAAGCAGCACGACCTCCGGTGCAAATTCCTGAAGGAATTCCGAGAAGTCCCTTTTCCACCAGCGATAGCTGCACCACACCACATCGCGCAGCAAAATGTTTTTACAACTGCGACGTATCTTCTTCTCGGCAGGCACCTTCGCGCCGTGAGAAGCTGCCGGAGATTGTCTCTTTTCATCATTTCCTTGTTCCGCAGCCGTCTGCTTTGCCTCTGTTTTCGGAGCTGAAGCAAACTCCTCAGGAAATACGATTTTATGAACGATCGGTTTCTTTTGCTTTTTACAAAGGAATGCGGTCAGTGCATCCTGATCGGACACGGAATAGTATTGACTGCATACGGAAGGTTCCGGACTGCCGTGGATATAAAACTGAGCCAGCTCCTTTTTGCCGAACGACTTCAACAAATTTGCAAGCGTCCTTCCGTTTGACGAGGCAAATGAAAAGCACTCGTTTGAAACGACCAGTACCCGTTTTACCGAAACATCTGCCATTGTGCCGTCTCCTTATCGTTCAAAGCTGCTTTTCTCCGGGTATTTCCTTTCAAAGGCTTTTTGAATGTGTTCTTTCGCATTCTCGAATCCGGATCCTTCCCAGTTATCGTTGATACAGATCTCCGGGCATTTTTCATGGTTAATACTGATTCTTGATGAAAAAGTTTCATCAAGAATCACGTGTGCTGCGCACACTCACATCGTGCTTAAGGCACGCTGTGCCGTCTCATGCAG
>CAMFZO010000023.1 GCA_946006895.1 uncultured Clostridia bacterium
TTCCTCTACGTCTCGTGGGCTCGGAGATGTGTATAAGAGACAGCAGGAGAAGATCCGAAAAGTCGTCGACTGGTTTCGCGCCGATGCGTCCCATGACCGTATGTTTATCTCCCATAATGTGAAGCATAACAGGGATGTTTACATGGTCGCGCTGCGAGACGAGACCGGGGAACTGATCGGCTATTGCGAACGGCATGCGTATCGCACACCGGAGCGCGAAAAGCCGTATGATTTCGGCACTTCGGCGCCGGACAATCAATAAAAACACGGAAAGAAATCAGATTATCTCAAAAAAACAAAAAAATTTGCAGATATTGCTTGACTTTTCCCCTTGACATCATTATAATGATTGTTGCCGTGAAACGGCCCTGAAAGCATCCTGGATCGAGCCGGATGCGTCGGAGGGAGGGAAATCAATGTCTGAAATCCGTGTCAAAGAGAACGAGTCTTTGGAGAGTGCTCTGAAGCGCTTCAAGAGAAGCTGCCAGAAGGACGGCGTTATCGCTGAGGTCAAGAAGAGAGAGCATTACGTAAGCCCGAGTCTCAAGCGGAAGCAGAAGTCCGAAGCTGCGCGTAAAAATAAGAGAAGAGGCTATTGATTTTCCGCATTCTCGAATTTTAAGCTCCCTGCCCAATGCAGGGAGCTTTTTTGTTGCATTCAGCGTTATTTTATTGTAAGATAATGAGAGAGCAAGGGGGCATCGTTATGTTGAATCTGACAAATCGCGTCATTTCTGCCCTGGAGCAGGGAGAAAAAGCTGTCCTGTGTACTATTTTGGCAAGCTCCGGTTCCTCACCCCGGGGTGCTGGCACCCGTATGGCTGTTTTCGCCGACGGAAGCACCTGTGGTACCGTCGGCGGCGGCGCGGTGGAACTGATGGCCGCCAAGGAGGCGCTGGAGGTCCTGAAAACAGGCCAGACCCGCGTCCGGGCCTTTTGCCTCGCGCCGGAGCAGGTAGCTTCCATCGGCATGATCTGCGGCGGCAACGTAACGATCTACTATCAGCTTTTGACGACGGCGGAGCTGCCTACGCTCTGTGAAATGCGCACCGCCTTGATGACCAACGCCAATAGCTGGCTGTATCTGAAGATCACCGGCGGCGTTGTGGAGGAGTTTCGTATCCTGGATCAGGCCCAGGCGGCCTCACAGCCGGAGCTTTTCACCACCCATGCCGTTTTGTGCAAAGGTGAGCCCCTGCGCTATGCGGAGCCTCTGGTCCGTGCGGGCCGCGTCTATGTTTTTGGCGGCGGTCATGTGGGCCAGGCGCTGGTGCCGGTTCTTGCCAATGTTGGCTTTCGCGTGACTTTGTATGACAATCGTCCGGAGCTGGCAAATTCATCCCTTTTCCCGTCGGCGGAGCAGGTCATCCTCGGTGACTATGGGGATATTTTCTCCCGCGTGACCCTGACGGAAAACGATTATGTGGTCATTATGACGCCCGGACATCAGGGGGATTACACGCTGTTGGAGCAGGTCCTGCGGAAAAAGACGAAGTATGTCGGCTGTATCGGAAGCCGCCACAAGATCGCCCGCACCCAACAGCTTTTGCGTGAGGCGGGGATCACCGAGGAGGCCATTGCCTCGGTTCATTCGCCCATCGGGCTTCCAATCTCGGCGGAAACGCCTGCGGAGATCGCCATCAGCATCGCAGCGGAGATGATTCAATGCAGAGCGGAAGAATAATGCAGTTCTGGTCGGCAGAGGCGGTAGGCTTTATGGCCGACGCCACGGAATACAGCGATTTCCATCGAAAGCTGACGGAGATCCTGCTGCCCTATCTGCCGAAGGGCGGACATATCTGCGACGCCGGCTGCGGTCTGGCGGCTCTGGGACGTGAACTGTCCGCCCACTGCGCACAGGTGACAGCCATTGACAGCTCGGAAATCGCCGTCACGGCGGCAAAAAGCAGGCCGCTGCCGGAGAACATGGAGATCCTCTGCGCCGACCTGCATGAGGTGGAGCAGACCTTCGACGCCATGATCTTCTGCTATTTCGGCCGGATCGGTGAAATTCTGGAGATCGCCGGAAGGATGTGCCGCGAGAAAGTCGTCATCATCAAACGAAGCTGCGCAGAGCACCATTTTTCTTTGAACAAGCCCTCCCGCAGCTATGCGCCGGACAAGACAAGGGAAACGCTTGACAGATTGGAGATCCAGTGCCTGCAGAGGCATTTATCCCTGGAATTTGGACAGCCGTTTCGCTCTGTCGATGACGCGGTGGCCTTTTTCCGGCTCTATGACCACGGCACGGAGCCTGTGACGGCGGAGCGGGTTCTGCCCCGTCTGCAGCCCATCAGCCATCCCGCCTACCGATATTATCTCTCAGAGCGCCGGGAGATGGAGCTTTTTGTTCTGGATGCCGCAGATGTCCGTGCCGGACAAAAAGACGCAGATACCGCAGCGCTCACATAAGTCAAAAACAGGGTGCGTTCGTGATAGAACGCACCCTGTTTTATACGCGGACCTTTTGTCTGTTGGTCATTTGATATAGCTCCTCGGCGGCAAGGCGGGTCTTGGCGACGATGTCACCGCAGTTTTTGGGGAAGCAATAGTAGAGCATATCGGGCTTGCCGATGCAGATAACGTCCCCAATCTCGTACCAGTAAAAATCGGAATAGAGACTGTAGGACGCGGCCGGTTTCTGTCGGTAGTCCAGCTTGCCGTCACATCCGACTAAACGGAAGCCATCGATATCATGAGTCAGGCGACCCTCGCCGACCATATAGATAGCTTTTGTATCCCGCAGAACACCGATGTCCACAGCCACATCAAGCCGGTAGGAACCGTCCGATAATTCCTTGTGGACGCACTCACGCTCCCATCGGTACCAATCCGGCACATATGAAAAGCGTGTCTTACCGTCGAGTGAGCGCAGCATTCCGTTTTCCGTCAACTCATAGGTCTGGCCGCAGTGCTTGCAGGTAATGGTCACGCCTTTCCCCTCCATTTGACCCTCCTGCAGGCAATGAGGGCATTTGTAAAGCACCCGGTTCAGATGATCGGCGCGGAAAGGCTCTGTGACCTTCAATGCGTGCTCCTGCTGCCAACGGAAATTGTCGAAGGTAAAGCGTTCTTTGAGCACGGCAGAGAGCTGGTCGGGGGATTTTTCCGCAATCTCGTCAGGAGATAAAAGGTATTCCACCTCTGCGCTGACGGGCACGTCACGAGGCTGCAGATTGTTGTAGAGAGGATCACGCAGAAAAGCACCGTAGGTTCGCACCATCACCACGGGGACATTCAGCAGCTTCAGGCATTTTCCGACACTCTCCGGCAGGGGTGTGGCGGTACCGTCAAAGCTATAGCTGGCCTCGGGGAACATGAGGATGGAGCTTTTTAACTGGCGCACGGCATAGATCATATCGCGCACCAAAGCGTAGTCGGTTACAAATTTTGCCGTGGGGATACAGCCGAGATTGCGCATAAGCCACTGCTTTCCGACAAAGCCGTCGGAGGTGCAAACGATGCTCAGCGGGCGCGGATAAAAGACCCGGGAGGCAATTTTCAGATCGATGAAGCTGGAGTGATTCATCAGGATCAGACAGGGTTCGCATTTTTTCAGCCGTTCCATACCGATGCTGCGGTAGGAAAAATGCACCTTTTTCAAATCACCTGCGGATAGAATACGCACCAGGGAGCGGAACAGGAAGCCCGGGCGCTTTGGCTTGGGACGTTTGGGCTTGGGCAGCGCAAGAACCTCCTCATAGGTCAGCGGCATGGTCTTGATTTTCATGGTGGCCTCCGAATAACGAAATCTGTAGTTTTTTGTCATTATATCACAGAAAACGGATTTCCCGCAATATTTGAGAAAAACTTCTTGCATTTTTCAAAAAACGTGCTATAATAACCGTGCTACGGAGGCTTAGCTCAGCTGGTTAGAGCGCCTGCTTCACACGCAGGAGGTCGATGGTTCGAGTCCATTAGTCTCCACCAGAGAATCCCGAATGCACGCGCGTTCGGGATTTTTGTCTACCCGCGCTATGCGGAAGCTGCGCTTGTGCAGCCTATAAAACCGCCGGCCGGACCGTATTCTTTACAGAAAAGAGCAACAGACTTGAAAACAAGCGATTTTTACTATGACCTGCCCCAGGAACTGATCGCCCAGACGCCGCTGGAACGCCGCGACGGATCCCGGCTGCTGGTGATGCACAGGCAGGACGGCTCCCTGGAGCACCGGCATTTTTACGATCTGCCGGAATATCTGCGTCCCGGCGACTGCCTGGTGATGAACGATTCCCGTGTGATCCCCGCCCGTCTTTTGGGCAAACGGGTCCCCTCCGGCGGCGCGGCAGAGGTCCTGCTGCTGACGGACAAGGGCGGCGGCCTTTGGGAGTGCCTGGTCAAGCCGGGACGGAAGCTGCAGGCCGGCGCGGAGCTGTCCTTCGGCGACGGCGTCCTGACAGCTACGGTGCAGGAGGTACTGGACACGGGCAACCGGCTGGTGCAGTTCCATTATGAGGGCATCTTTCTGGAGCTTCTGGAGCGCCTTGGGAAAATGCCTCTGCCGCCCTATATCAAGGCGGAGCTATCCGACGGCGAACGCTATCAGACCGTCTATTCCAAGGTGAACGGCTCTGCTGCCGCGCCTACGGCCGGTCTGCATTTTACAAAGGAGCTTCTGCACAAGATAGAAGAGATGGGCGTCCGCCTGGCCTATGTCACCCTTCACGTGGGCCTGGGGACCTTCCGCCCGGTCAAGGTGGAGGATGTAACGGAGCACCATATGCACAGCGAATTCTGCATGATCTCTGCGGAAACTGCGCGGCTCCTCAACGAGACCAGGCAGCAGGGCGGCCGCATCATTTGCGTCGGGACGACCTCCTGCCGCACACTGGAATCTCTGGCCGACGGGAACGGTGTTTTTTCCGAAAAGTCCGCCTGGACGGATATTTTCATCTATCCCGGCTACCGTTTCAAGGCCATGGACGCCCTGATCACCAATTTCCATTTGCCGGAAAGCACGCTCATCATGCTGGTGTCTGCCTTTGCCGGCTATGATCCTGTTATGAACGCCTACCGCGAAGCCGTCAGGGAGAGCTATCGTTTCTTCAGCTTCGGCGACGCGATGCTCATAGTGTGAGGTAATTATGTTTCAACTGCTGAAAACAGAAGGAATGGCGCGCCGGGGAGTATTCACCTGCGCCCACGGAACGGTTCAGACGCCGGTGTTTATGAATGTCGGCACCCAGGGGGCCATCAAGGGGGCCCTCAGCGCGGCAGACCTGAAAAACATCGGCTGTCAGGTGGAGCTTTCCAACACCTACCATCTGCACCTGCGGCCCGGTGACAAGGTGGTCCACGATCTGGGCGGACTGCATAAGTTTATGACCTGGGACGGGCCGATTTTGACCGACTCCGGCGGCTTCCAGGTGTTTTCCCTGGCCAGCCTGCGGAAGATCAAGGAGGAGGGCGTCTATTTTTCCTCCCACCTGGACGGACGGAAGATCTTCATGGGCCCGGAGGAAAGCATGCAGATCCAGTCGAATCTCGGCTCGGACATCTGCATGGCTTTTGATGAGTGCGTCGAGAATCCCGCGCCCTACGACTACGTAAAGGCCTCTGTCGGCCGGACTTATCGCTGGCTGGAGCGGTGCAAGACAGAGAATGCCCGCCTCAATAGGCTGGAAACAACGGTCAACCCCCAGCAGATGCTCTGGGGCATCAACCAGGGCGGTACCTATGCCGACCTGCGCATCGAGCACATGAAGCAGATCGCCGACCTGGACCTGCCCGGATATGCCATCGGCGGTTTGGCGGTAGGGGAGAGCACCGAGACGATGTATGAGATCATCGAGGCGGTGGAACCCTATATGCCGAGAGAAAAGACCCGCTATCTCATGGGCGTCGGCACGCCGAGTAATATCATCGAAGGCGTTGCCCGGGGCGTGGACTTCTTCGACTGCGTTATGCCGGCCAGAAACGCCCGTCATGCCAAGCTGTTCACCTGGTCCGGTACCAGAAATATGAAAAACGCAAAATACGAGCGGGATGAACGACCCATCGACCCGGAATGTGACTGTCCCGTCTGCCGCCGCTATTCCAGAGCCTATGTGCATCACCTGTTCAAGGCCGAGGAGATGCTGGCCATGCGTCTGGCGGTCATGCACAACCTGTTTTTTTATAACAAGCTGACGGAACGCATCCGTCAGGCTCTGGACGACGGTGTGTTCGCGCAGTTCCGTGCGACATATTCTCAGCGTCTGGCCGGACGTGCGGAGGATTGATGTTGATAGAATATTTACAGAATTTTGGAAATTCTTGTTGCATTACTCCGGCGCACCCGTTATAATAAGGATAACATCTAACAGGAGGAACACCATGGATTATTCAATTATAATCATGCTTGTGGCGATGATCGCAATCTTCTATTTCATGATCATCCGTCCCGAGAAGAAAAAGAAAAAGGAAGAAGAAGCGCTCCGCAGTTCTCTCAAAGAGGGCGATAAGATCACGACCATCGGCGGCATCGTCGGCAAGATCGTTGATATGAAGGACGATAATATCGTCATCGAGACCAGCATGGATCGCGTCCGCATGGAGCTGACCAAGTGGTCCGTGATGACCAACAATACGGCGCAGGAGGCCGCACAGAAGGCCCGTGCCGAAGCCCAGGCTGCCGCAAAAGAGCGCGCCGCAAAGAAAAAGGCTGAGAAGGAAGCCAAGAAAAAGAAGTAATCATCTATTCAAGAAGCGCACAACCTTGATTGGTTGTGCGCTTTTTTCTGCATATAACGGACAAAGCGGCATAGGCTGTACAAAAGCGAAAACCGGTTTATCTTATCCTGCCAGAATGACTGCGCAGGGAGCAACAGACCGGTGTGATAGGGGAGGAGAGGCTATGAAAAAAACACGGAAGCAAAGACCGGGGTTGTTCTGGCTCTTTGAGTTGGTCCTGGCGGCGGTGCTGACCTTAGGCGTCTGTTTAGCAGGGGCGAAGCTGATGCTGGCGCAGGTAGTGCCGGAAGAACGGGTGCAGCTTTTGGCCTGTATCGGCACGGGGCTTGTCTCGTTCCTGGTGTCTATGCTGACGGCGCTGCGGACAACACAGAAAAAATTTCTCTGGGCACTTCTGACTTCAGGCTGCTATCTGGCGGGGTTATTGCTGTCCAATCTGCTGTTTTTCGGCGAGGGGTTTGGGCAGATCATTCCCAATATCGCCGCGATCATGGGCGGCGGAATTTTGGGCGCTTTGCTGGGAGCGGGCAAACGCCGTAAAATTGCATAAATCGGTTTTGGACAATTGCAGGAAATCTTGCAAAATGAAAATGCACCATATTTTGTGGCTTTATTCACGGGGCGGCACAAGATAACGGAAAGACGTTGCAAAAGGGTTACAAGGCGAAACAATCGGTTACGTGGTTTACATAACGAAGTTTACATAATATATGTGCATAATAAACAAATTTTTACAAAAACTCGAAAAAGTGTTGAAATTCAAGGTTTTTTGCGGTATAGTAACAGTCACAGCGGTTAAAAAATTGGTAGAAATAATATTTTTCGCATAAATTGTGATTGCTTTTTTCCGCCACCACAATATGTAGGTTTTTGCCCGCGAGTATGTAAGGAGGAAGATACGGATGGCGAATCTGGTTTCTGCTTATGAAAACTATCTCCTGAATATCAAGCACGCGTCCGCCAACACGGTTTCCTCCTATATGCGCGACATCCGTCAGTTCCAAGCCTATGTGTCCGATGTGGAGGACCTCCCCGTTGAGGACTGCGACCGTGACTGCATCTGCCGCTACACCCGTCACTTGACCAACAATGGCAAATCTGCCGCCACTGTTGCCCGCTGCATTGCCTCCCTTAAGAGCTTTTACGCCTACTGCATCAGCGAGGGCTTTGTCTCTGAGAACCCGGTCCATGAAATCCCGCAGCAGAAGGCGGAGAAGAAGCTGCCACAGATCCTTACAGGCCGCGAGGTTGAACTGTTGCTGGAGCAGCCGAAGTGTACGGACCTGAAGGGATACCGTGACAAGGCGATGCTGGAGACTCTTTATGCTACGGGTATGCGCGTCAGCGAGATGATCGCGCTGAATGTGTCGGATGTGAGCATTGCAGGTGCTTTTGTCAAGTGTGAGGGCCACGGAAAATTCCGTATCATCCCGCTCTATCCCGCTGCGGTCAAGGCTCTGACGACCTACCTGACGGAGGTCCGTCCCAAGATGATCTCCAACCCTGAGGAGGAGTCCCTCTTTGTCAACATCAACGGTGAACGCATGACCCGCCAGGGCTTCTGGAAGATCATCAAGCATTACCAGGAGACGGCGCAGATCAGCAAGGACATCACGCCCCACACGCTGCGCCACAGCTTTGCGGCGCACCTGCTGGAGAACGGCGCGGATCTTCATTCACTTCAGGAGATGCTGGGACACAGCGACATCTCCTCGACCCAGATCTATACGCAGGTGGTCAAGCAAAATCTGAAGACTGTCTATAATAAGTCTCATCCGAGGGCATGATGGCTGGTGAAGATTTGCCGGCTGTTCATAAAAATGAGGAGCTGCTTCCGGCAGCTCCTTTTTTACGCGGTCATTCGCTTTGGCTTCCCGCCGGACAGCTTTACAGCTCCTCCAAAGCCTCATGCTCACACATCAGGCCGAAGACCGCTCTGCAGCCATGGGCTTCTGCAAGCTGCCGTTTGATGGTCAGTGTCCGCGCTGTGTCGTAATAGCGAACGACGCCGTTTTCCGCCTGATAGCACAGGATCGCCGACGGAAGGACGCCGCGCTGGGTTTCACAGGTCAGCGGCATGACGCACAGCTGCGGGATCTCCTCCAGCACCCAGTTGCTTCCGTAGCGCTTTTCTGCGCGGCGGACGAGGTTCTCCCAGTGGTTACAGAGCCGCGCTGTCACGCAGACGGTGGCCTGCGGAAAGAGAGCGTGGTATTGCTCCGGCACCACAAAGAGCTGCCCATGGTCTGCTTTGGCCTGCAGCCTTTCGATGATGGCCGCCCCGATGGGAGAGACGGGCTGCTCAAAATCCAGCATACAGCCGTTTTTTGCCAGGGCTGCCAGCTCCGTCAGTGCTTCTTCAGACGGCCCCTTTTCCGGCAGAATACGGTCGTCAATGACGATGAGGGCGTTTTCGATGCGCTCATCGGGCACCCGCGCAGAGCCGTCCTCCCGGAACCCAAAACCCAGTTGCGCCGGCAGCCCGGACAAATTGTTTACAAAATCTTTCCATTCCAGGGCCAAATAGCAGGGGATTGACAATAGACAAACCTCCCAAACGGTGGTATAATACTGACATCAAATCTTTATGGGGTCGTTGTGACGAGTATGCTTTCATTTTTACCCGATTACATTTTCCCGCGCCTGACGGATCTGTCCCCCGACTTTTTGCAGCAGCGCGGCATCGCCCTTTTGCTAATGGATTTTGATAACACCATGCTGCCCTATACCACAAATGTTCCCTCGCAGGAGCTGCTGGACTGGCTGGAAAGGATGCAGGCCGGGGGGATCACCCTTTGCATCGTTTCTAACAGCCATAAGAAGCGCGTTCCGGCGTTTTCTGAAGCCTACGGTGTGGCCTGTGTCACCCGGGCGGCCAAACCGGGCACCCGCGGTATCCGGGAGGCAATGGAGCGTTTCGGCGCGAAGCAGTCGGAAACGGCCCTTGTGGGCGACCAGATCTATACCGACGTCCTTGGGGCAAAGCGAGCCGGCGTCACGGCCCTCATTGTAAAGTCTATACATAATCACACCATTTGGCTGAAGCTGCGCCACCTGCTGGAGGTGCCGGTGCTGGCCATGGCGAGAAAAAGGAGAGTACAGCTTTGAAAAATTTGGAAAAATATCGCTCTGTTTTGACGGATGAGGTTCAGGGTTTGCTTCTGACCTCGCGCTACAGTCGTATGTACGCTGCGGAGTTCGACATTGCCGAGGGCTACGCCATTGTGAGCAAGGACGGTGCCCGGTATTTCACCGACAGCCGCTATATCGAATCGGCCCAGAACAATATCCATGACTTTGAGGTCATCGACTTCGGCCGGGACCTCTTTGGAGAGCTGAATCGGGCTATTGCCGACTTCGGCATCACGACCCTGGGCTTTGAGGAGGCATATCTGACCGTTGCGGAGCTGGACAGCTTCACCTCCAAGCTCAACGCGAAATTCCGCCCAGTGCAGGAGCGGATCAACGCTTTTCGCGCCTCCAAGGAGCCGTGGGAGCTGGAGCGGATGATAAAAGCTCAGGAGATCACGGATCGCGCCTTTACGGAGGTCTGCGGCCGCGTCCGGGAGGGCATGACGGAAAAGGAGCTTGCGGCGGAGCTGATCTACTGCCTGTATAAAAACGGCGGCGAGGGCCTGTCCTTTGATCCCATCGTCGTTTCCGGCCCCAATACCAGTATGCCCCACGGCGTTCCCGGCGACCGGAAGCTGCAGAAGGGCGACTTCATCACCATGGATTTCGGTGTGATCTATCAGGGCTACTGCTCCGACATGACCCGTACTGTGGCCCTGGGCTACGCGACGGAGGAGATGAAGCAGGTCTATCAGACGGTCCTGGATGCCCAGCTTGCCGGTATCGCCGTCTCCAAGGCAGGAGTCAGCGGCAAGGCCGTGGACGCTGCTGCCCGCGATGTGATCGCCGCTGCCGGTTACGGTGACTTTTTTGGCCACGGCTACGGTCACAGCCTTGGCCTGGAGATTCACGAAAACCCCAACTGCAACCTCCGCAATGACGGCCCTATCCCGGAAAATGCCGTCTGTTCCGCCGAGCCGGGCATTTATCTCCCTGGAAAATTCGGCGTCCGCATCGAGGATGTTGTGATCTTTGAGGCCGACGGCTGCCGCGATATTACAAAAAGTCCGAAAGATTTGCTGATTCTGTAAGGAAATTCGCAGAAACACTTGCATTTTCCCAATGAATCGGTTAAAATAGTAAAGCGTTATTTTCTAATTGTATAAGTAATCCCTTGTGGGGGAAAATAGGAGGAGAAATACATGATTTCTGTCAGCGACTTTAGAAACGGCGTTACCTTTGATATGGACGGCAAGGTCATGCAAATCATCGAGTTCCAGCATGTCAAGCCCGGCAAGGGCGCTGCTTTCGTCCGCGTCAAGATGCGCAACGTCATTACCGGCGGCGTTACCGAGACCACGTTCAACCCCAACGACAAATATCCCACCGCCTATATCGAGCGCCGCAAGATGGAGTATTCCTATCAGGACGGCAACCTCTATTATTTCATGGACGGTGAGACCTATGAGATGACGCCCGTTGAGGCCGACGTTCTGGACGACAGCTTCAAGTTTGTCAAGGAGAACGATACCTGCATGATCCTGTCCTATAAGGGCAGTGTCTTTGGCGTGGAAGCGCCCAACTTTGTTGACCTCGAGGTCACCAAGACCGAGCCGGGTCTGGCTGGCAACACCGCTACCAATACCCTCAAGCCCGCCACCGTGGAGACCGGCGCGGAGGTCAAGGTTCCTCTGTTTATTAACGAAGGCGACCGCATTTCCATCGACACGCGTACCGGCGAGTATCTTGGCCGCGCCAAGTCCTGACCGGACGCACATGAAAGGAGAACGACCATGACTCTCTCTGAAAAATCCGCCTATCTGAAGGGCCTGATGGACGGCCTGAACCTGAACAAGGAAACTGCCGAGGGCAAGATGATTGCCGGCATCGTGGACCTGCTGCAGGAAATGACCACCGCTGTCAGTGACTTGGAGGAGAACGCAATCGCTGTTTCTGACGAGTTGGACGAGATCGAGGACGATCTGGATGCCATCGAGGAATTCCTGATGGACGACGAGGATGACGACGACTACGAAGATGACGATGAGTACGACGATGACGAGTACAATTTCGCAGACGATGACGGTGAGGATTTTGATTATGATGATGAGGTCGTTTATCATGTGACCTGCCCGTCCTGCGGAAAAGAGCTGGAGCTGGATGAGGATACGATCTTAGAGGATTCCATCAACTGCCCGCAATGCGGTGAGCTTCTGGAGTTCGACTTCGACGAGGACGACGAAGAGGACGAATAAGCTGCAAAGCGCTGTGCCGACTGACGGCACAGCGCTTTTTTGCACAAAGAAAACCACCGGCCGGTGGTTCCAAAAAGCATTCGCTATGCCGAGTCCCGCCGCAGCGGAAAGCCTCCCTCTGATGAGGGAGGTGGATTC
>CAMFZO010000024.1 GCA_946006895.1 uncultured Clostridia bacterium
GGATCTGGATCCCCATGGCTTCAAAGGTATCATAGACCTGCTCGACCTTTTCCACAGAAAGGTCCAGCTTTTCCAGGGCGGACAGAAGCTCCGCCGAGGTCAGCACGCCGTCCCTCCGGCCTTTGCTGATGAGGCTGGTCAGAGGGGCCATCAATTCCTCATTGGTTTTTCCGCTTTTGTTCGAGGTAGCCATAACGCACTTCCTTAACTCGATTCTAGGGCACATCTAATACATTATATCTTAGCTTTTCCCGCAACGCAATAGTTTTTTCGCGGAAAAAACGGGAAATTTTTCTTTTTTTGCAAAAATTGCGAGGAAAGCAGCAAAAGAGAACACGCTTCGAGGGCTATTTCAGCATACCCCGCGAAGCGTGTTATCATACATAGAAAAAATTTATCGGTTTTCCAGCTCCCGGCGCACGGCGGCAATGAAGCCCTCGCTGGTGACCACATTAGGCTCCTTGCCCTCCCAGAGCGCCGCCAGGTCCTTGGTCATGGTGCCCCGCTCAATGACGAAGATACAGACCTTTTCCAGCTTTTCGGCAAAGGCCGTCAGCTCCTCGTTGCCGTCCAGCTCGCCGCGTTTTTTCAGGGCGCCGGTCCAGGCGAAGATGGTCGCCATGGGGTTGGTGGAGGGCTTCTCTCCCGCCAGATAGCGGTAATAGTGCCGGGTCACCGTCCCGTGGGCCGCCTCATATTCGTATTTTCCGTCGGGGGAGACCAGGACGGAGGTCATCATGGCCAGGCTGCCGAAAGCGGTGGATACCATGTCGCTCATCACGTCGCCGTCGTAATTCTTGCAGGCCCAGATGAAGCCGCCCTCACTGCGGATAACGCGGGCAACGGCGTCATCAATGAGGGTGTAGAAATAGGTGATGCCGGCCTGCTCGAATCTTTCCTTGTATTCCGCCTCAAAAATATCGGCGAAGATCTGCTTGAAGGTGCCGTCGTAGATTTTGGCAATGGTGTCCTTGGTGGAGAACCACAGATCCTGCCCGGTGGACAGGGCATAATTGAAGCAGGAGCGGGCAAAGGAGGCGATGGACGTATCCTTGTTGTACTGTCCCGTCACAACGCCGCCGCACTCAAAATCGTAAATCTCCTTGCGCGTCACATTGCCGTCCTTATCTGTGAACACCAGCTCAGCCTTACCCTCGGGAACGCGCAGCTCCGTGGCCTTGTAGACATCGCCGTAGGCGTGACGGGCAATGGTGATGGGCCGTTTCCAGGTCTTGACCACCGGGCGGATGCCCTCCACCAGGATCGGCGTACGGAACACAGTGCCGTCCAGAATAGCGCGGATGGTACCGTTGGGGCTTTTCCACATCTCATGGAGCTGATACTCGGTCATGCGCTGGGCATTGGGCGTGATGGTGGCGCACTTGACGCCCACACCGTATTTCTGAATGGCCTTGGCTGCGTCGTGGGTCACCTGGTCCTCGGTACGGTCGCGCTCCGGCAGACCCAGGTCGTAATACTCGGTCTTCAGGTCGATGAAGGGCAGCAGCAGCTCGTCCTTGATCTGCTTCCACAGAACGCGGGTCATTTCGTCGCCGTCCATCTCCACCAGCGGCGTCGTCATCTGTATTTTCTTCATGCTTACCTCCCGGTTGATGAGCTCGCAGCGGTTGATGGGCGTGCCCAGCTCATAAAATTTTTCCTCATAGCCCGTCATAATGCCCACAGGGCCGTCCCGGTGCAGATCGTATGTCAGGGCGCGGATCTCCAGGCCACAGGCCTCAAACTCGCCCAGAGACCACTCAAACAGGCCCGCGTTGTCGGTCTTAAAATGAATCTCCCCGCCGATTTTCAGAATACGCTGGTATTTCCGCAGGAAGGTGCGGTAGGTCAGGCGGCGCTTGGCGTTTTTCTTGCGGGGCCACGGGTCGCAGAAGTTGAGGTAGATCAGGTCAAGCTCCCCGTCTGCGAAGTATTCCTCCAGTTCGGCGGCATCCAGCGACAGAAAAAAGACGTTCTTCAGACCCATTTCCAGCGCTTTTTCCATGCCCAGCAGCATGGCCTCCTGAACGCGCTCCACGGCGATGAGCAGAACATCCGGCTCGGCGGCGGCGGTCTCCACGGTGAATTTTCCCTTGCCGCAGCCCACCTCCAGCCGTATTTCCCTGGCCTGGGGCATCAGGGAGCGCCAGTTGCCGCGAAGCTCCTTGGCGTCGCGGAGCCAGATGGCACCGCAGGCCTCCATGCGCGGCTCTAAATTGTTGCGTTTTCTCATTCTCATAACGCGGTCCTCGCTGTGCTGCATATTTCTTTCGGATTATATCAAAAAATCCCACGGAGGTAAAGAGTTTTTTCTTCGTGCAACCGCCGGTGTTCCTATTTCCCGGGGACGTTTCGTTTCATTTTTTCGTACAACTCATCGCCGACACACTTCCGGGCGTATTTGCACCATTGGACACAGCTCAGCGAATCGTTATAAACAACAAATCCGCAGTTATCGCAGGCGACCTCCGTATCGGAGGAAAAAACCTCGATGACTGCGCCGCACTGGGGACAGGTCTTTTCCTCCAGCGTCGGTGTGCGGGGTTTTCCCTGGCATCCATCCATGATCATGGTCATGACCTCCCTTCTTCTTCTGATTATATCAGACAGTTTACCGTATCACAAGCGGAAATTCGCGGTTGTTTTCAGCGGTTTTCTGTGCTACAATGGCAGGAAAAGGAGGCTTATGTATGTCTGTATTGGAAGGCCTGCAGCCCGCCCAGGCGCTGCATTATTTTGAGGAGCTATGCGCCATTCCCCACGGTTCCCGGGACACCAAGCGCATTTCCGACTACTGCGTCCGGTTTGCAAAGGAGCACGGTTTGCGTTATGTGCAGGACGAGCACAACAACGTGGTCATTTATAAGGACGGCACTCCCGGCTATGAGAACCATCCCACGGTGATCCTCCAGGGCCATCTGGATATGGTCTGTGAAAAGGACGCCGACTGTGATATTGACTTTTCCAGGGACGGCCTGCGCTTGCGGCATGACGGGAAGTATATTTTCGCCGAGGGGACGACTTTGGGCGGCGACGACGGCATCGCGGTGGCCTACGCCCTGGCGGTGCTGGCTGCAAAGAATCTGAAGCATCCGCCCATGGAGGCGGTGTTCACCGTGGACGAGGAGATTGGTATGCTGGGCGCCGACGCCATGGATATGAGCGTTCTCAAGGGCCGCGTTCTGCTCAACTGCGACTCGGAGGACGAGGGTATCCTGACCGTAAGCTGCGCAGGCGGCGCCACCAGCCGTCTGACGCTGCCTGTTGGGCGTGAGGCCTGCTCCGGCCCGATCCGCCGTATGGCGGTGCGCAACCTCACCGGCGGTCACAGCGGTGTGGAGATCAACAAGGGCCGCGCCAACGCCAACAAGGTCCTGGCCGCCATTCTGGAAAAGCTGCCTGTGCGCCTCATTTCCATCGACGGCGGCAGCAAGGACAATGCCATTCCCAGAGCCGCCGAGGCTCTGGTGGTGACGGAGGTCTCCGAGGCGGAATTCTTTGCCTGTGCCGAACAGGTTCGGCAGACCCTGCCCGCCGGAGAGACCGCTGTGGAATTCCTCTGTGAACCGGCGCAAGCCGCAGCTCTTCCCATGGACGCGGAAAGCAGCCGGGCCGCCCTGTCCCTCCTGTGCGCGCTGCCCAACGGCGTGCAGGCCATGAGTGAGGACATTCCCGGTCTGGTGCAGACCTCTCTGAATCTGGGCATCCTGAAAACGGAGAGCGACCGGGTCGCTATGACCTTCTCCGTCCGCAGCAGCGTCAACACGGAGAAGACCGCCCTCATTGAGAAGCTGAAGACCGTCGGCGCTGCCCACGGCGCGGTCTACGATGAGTCCGGCGCCTATCCCGCCTGGGAGTACCGCAAGCACTCTCCCCTGCGCGATACCATGGTCGCAGCTTTCCGCGACCTCTACGGCAGAGAGCCGGTGGTGGAGGCCATCCACGCGGGCCTGGAGTGCGGCATTTTCTCCGACCGTCTGACGGGCCTGGACGCGGTGTCCTTCGGCCCGCAGATGCACGACATCCACACCAGCCGTGAGAAGCTGGACATCGGTTCGGTCGAGCGGACCTGGGACTATCTTATTGCGGTATTGGAGCGTCTGTGATGAAGGTTTTTGACGCACATTGCCATATTTATCCCGCAAAGATCGCGCAGAAGGCCGCTGCTACGACGGCAGCCTTCTATGACAACCTCGGCAAGACCTACGACGGCACAGTGCAGACGCTGTTTGCCAAGAGCGCGGGGATCGACCGCTTCCTTGTGCAGTCGGTGGCGACGAGGCCGGAGCAGGTGCAGTACATCAACGAGTTTATCGCTGCCGAGGTGGCGCAGTTTCCCGACCGCCTGTACGGCTTCGGGGCGCTGCACCCGGAGAGCGTGACGCTGACGGAGGACATTGCCCAACTGCGGGAGCTGGGGCTGCACGGCGTGAAGCTCCACCCCGACATTCAGCGCTTTCGCTTGGACAGCAACGAGTGTTTCGCGCTTTGTGAGCAGTGCGAGGGTGTGCTGCCGCTGCTGCTGCACACGGGCGACCGCCGCTACAGCTTTTCCAATCCCGATCAGCTTTTGCCTCTTTTGCGGCGGTTCCCGAAGCTGACGGTCATCGCCGCGCATTTCGGTGGCTACTCAGTCTGGGATGAGGCGGTAAGGCAGCTTGCCGGGCGGTTTGAAAACCTCTGGGTCGATTGCTCGTCGTCCTTCTTTGCCATGGATGATACACGCGCAAGGGAGCTGATCTCTGCCTTCGGCGCGGAGCGCGTGCTGTTCGGCACGGATTATCCCATGTGGGAGCCCACGCAGGAGCTGGAGCGGTTTCTTGCCCTGCATCTGCCGCAGCGGGACGAGGAGAATATACTATATAATAATGCGGCGCGGCTGTTCGGCCTTGACGCGGAGGAGAATGAGAAATGCTGAGATTCGGAACGGTCGGAACCAGCGCCATTATGCACGCGGCGCAGCAGGCAATGGCGCAAACGGACGGCGTGGAGTGCCGTGCGGTTTATTCCCGTGATCTGTCGCGGGGCAGAGCCTTTGCCGATTCCGTCGGCGTTGCGGCGGTCTGCACGGACTATGACGCGCTGCTTGCGCGGGAGGACATCGACGCGGTCTACATTGCCTCGCCCAACCGCTTCCACGCGGAGCAGGCCTGCCGGGCCATGCGGGCGGGAAAGCACGTCATCGTGGAAAAGCCCGCTGCGGTCACTATCGCGGAGGTCCGGCAGATGATCGGCACCGCACGGGAAAACGGCGTGTTTTTCTTTGAGGCGATCACGACGCTGTTCATGCCGAAATATCTGCAATGCCGTGCGCTTCTGCCGCAGTTGGGAACAATCCGCCGCGCGGAGCTTTGCTACGGGCGCTACTCCTCCAAATATGACGCCTATCTGCGCGGAGAAAATCCCAATGTGTTCAATCCCGCCATGCAGGCCGGCGCACTGAACGACATGGGGGTTTACTGCGTCCATGTGGCGGCGGATCTGTTCGGCCGGCCGGAGGGTGTGCAGTATGCGCCGGAATTTGGGGAAAACGGCATCGACCTTTCGGGGAAACTGACGCTGACCTATCCCGATCTGACAGTACATATCGCCACGGCGAAGGACAAAAATCTCGACAGCGGCTGCCGCGTGGAGGGGACCCACGGATTCTTTGCGCAAAGCGGTACGGTCCATGATTTCGGGTCATGCACCGCGGCTTTGGACGGCGTGGAGGTGAAAATCGACGCGCCCCACGCGGAAAACCGGATCATCTATGAGCTGTCCCGTTTCCGGGACGCCATCGAGACCCGGGAGGAAGCGTTCTTTGACCGCATGGCAAAGCAGAGCCTTACTGTAGCGGAGATCCTGGAACGGGCCCATGCTTCGGTAAAATGACAGATACACACCGCAAAAGGCGATAGTCCTTCTGCGGTGTGTTTTTCGGTGGGATGGGAACACGACGCGGCTGCCGGGCATCATGGGAAAATGGTAGTTGCAAAGTTTCAAGAATCCTGATACAATATTCAGACGGCTTTCAACATAAATTTGGAGGATACTATGGTTTCAACCTTACGGAGAAGATTTATCGGTGACCGGGCTTTCTATAAAATGGCCCTGGCCATCGCCGTCCCCATCATGATCCAGAACGGCATCACGCAGTTTGTGAGTATGCTGGACAATATTATGGTCGGACGGGTCGGCACGGAGCAGATGACCGGCGTCTCCATCGCCAACACGCTGCTGTTCGTCTTCAACCTGTGCATCTTCGGCGCTGTCTCCGGCGCGGGCATCTTTGGCGCCCAGTTTTTCGGCAACGGCGACCACCGGGGCGTGCGCTACGCGTTCCGCTACAAGCTCCTGCTCTGCTCAGCCCTGACCGCGGCGGGCATCGCGGTGTTTTTGCTGCTGGATGAGAAGCTCATCATGCTCTATCTCAAGGGCGAGGGAACTGCCGAGGAGATCGCCGCCAGTCTGGGCTACGCCAAGGAATACCTGCACATCATGCTCATCGGCCTGGTTCCCTTTACGCTGTCGCAGTGCTATGCCAGCACTTTGCGGGAAAACGGCCAGACCGTAGCGCCCATGGCGGCGGGTATTATATCCGTGCTGGTCAATCTGGGCTTCAACTCTCTGCTGATCTTCGGCTATCTGGGCTTTCCGAAGCTGGGAAGCACCGGCGCTGCCATAGCCACCGTCATTGCCCGTTTTGTGGAGCTGGCTCTGGTCATGCTCTGGACCCACCGCCACAAGGAAAAATGCCCCTTTATCGTCGGCGCCTACCGCTCCCTGCGTATTCCGGGGAAGCTGGCCTGGAGCATCACCAAGAAGACCATCCCCCTGATGCTCAACGAGACCCTGTGGGCGGCAGGTATGGCGCTGCTGAGCCAGTGCTACTCCCTCCACGGCTACGACGTGGTTTCCGCCACCAACATCTCCAACACCATCGCCAACGTATTCAACGTGGCCTTTTTGGCCATGGGCAACGCCATCGGCATCATCGTCGGCCAGCTTTTGGGCAGCGGCAAGCTCAAGGAGGCGGCGGATACGGACCGGAAGCTGATCTTCTTTTCCGTGTTTATCTGCTTCTTCATCGGCGGTGCCATGGCCCTGATCGCGCCTCTGTTCCCGAAGATCTACAACACCTCTCAGAACGTCCGGGAGCTGGCGACCGAGTTTATCCGCATCGTCGCTTTGTGTATGCCCATCAACAGTCTGGCAAATGCCTGCTACTTCACCCTCCGTTCCGGCGGAAAGACCTTTGTGACCTTCCTCTTTGACAGCTTTTTCGTTTGCGCTTTTACCGTACCCCTGGCTCTGTTCCTGACCCATGTGGTCGGGATGCCCATTGTACCCCTGTTCCTCATCTGCCAGTTGGTGGACATCGTCAAGTGCATCATCGGCCTGATCATGATCCGCCGCGGCGTGTGGATCCACAACATTGTAAAGGAAGCACCATGAAAGACACAAAGTACTATCAGACCCACGGTTTATTCCGTATTTTCCTCAGCTATTTCAAGCCCCACCGCAGGCTCTTCGCCATGGATATGTGCTGTGCTCTGCTGGTGGCGGCGGTGGACCTGGCCTTCCCGCTGGTATCCCGCTGGTCCATCAACACCCTGCTGCCGGAGGGCAGCTACATGATTTTCTTCGTCGTCATGGGCACCATGGCGGCGGCCTACCTGATCCGTGCCCTTTTATATTACGTTATCTGCTACTGGGGCCACACCTTTGGCATCCGCGTGGAGGCGGACATCCGGCAGGACCTGTTTCGCCATATGCAGCGTCTGGGCTACGGCTTCTATGACCGCAACCGCACGGGCCAGCTCATGAGCCGCCTGACCAGCGACCTGTTCGAGATCACCGAGCTTGCCCATCACGGCCCGGAGGATCTGGTCATCTCCGTGCTGACCATCATCGGCGCGCTGGTGGTCATGTTTACCATCGAATGGCGGCTGGCCCTGGTGGTCTGCATCATCCTTCCCATTTTGCTGGCGGTGGTCATCCTCCGCCGCCGGAAAATGAGCGCCGTTTCCAAGCAGGTCAAGAGCCGCACCGCCGCCATCAACGCGGAGATCGAGTCCTCCCTTTCCGGCATCCGCACCGCCAAGGCCTTTGCCAACGAGGAGGTGGAATTTGGAAAATTCCACAACGCCAATGAGCGCTTTAAGACCTCCAAGCGGGAATTTCACAAGGAAATGGGCATTTTTTCCGGCTCTCTCGAATTTTTCATGTCCATTCTTTCGGTGGCGGTCATCGCCGTAGGCGGCGCGCTGACCATCGACAACAGCATCGAAATGGTGGATCTGCTGACCTTCACCCTCTATATTTCCACCTTTACCAGTCCCGTGCGGAAGCTGGTGAATTTCGCTGAGATGTTCGCCAACGGCTTTGCGGGCCTGAGCCGCTTTGCGGACCTCATGCGCACCGAGCCTGATCTGCAGGACGCCCCCGACGCGGTGGAGCTGCAAAATGTCCGGGGCGAGATCTCGGTGGAGCACGTCTCCTTTGCCTATGACGAGGACCTGGACGTGCTGGAGGATGTGAGCCTCCGCGTCAAGCCCGGCGAGACGGTAGCGGTGGTCGGCCCCTCCGGCGGCGGAAAAAGCACCCTCTGCCGCCTGATCCCGCGCTTCTACGATGTCAGCGGCGGCAGCATCTGCGTTGACGGGCTGGACGTGCGGCAGGTGACCCAGGAATCCCTGCATCATGCCATCGGCGTGGTGCAGCAGGAGGTCTTCCTCTTTGCCGATACCATCGGCAACAACATCCGCTACGGCAAGCCCGACGCCACCATGGAGGAGGTCGTCGCGGCGGCAAAGCGTGCGGAGATCTATGACGACATTATGGCAATGCCCGACGGCTTTGACACCTATGTGGGCGAGCGGGGCACCCTGCTCTCCGGCGGTCAGAAGCAGCGGGTCTCCATTGCCCGGATCTTCCTGAAGAACCCGCCGATTTTGATTCTGGATGAAGCCACCTCCGCCCTGGACAGCGTGACGGAGGCGAAGATCCAGTCCGCGTTGGACGCTCTGGCCGTGGGCCGGACGACCCTCATCATCGCCCACCGGCTTTCCACCATCCGCAGCGCCACTCGCATCATCGCCGTCGCCGACGGAAAGATCGTGGAGGAGGGCAGCCACGACGAGCTGATGGCGAAAAACGGCCTCTACGCCGATCTGTACCGCACCCAGAATCTCAACGGCTGACACCGGACGGGATGATTTCGCAAAAAAGACCTGGAACGCCGTTTTTTCGGCGTTCCAGGGATCACAACATGGGCATTTTTGCTTTTTTCGCGCTAAAAACCTCAGATTATTGAGATTATCCTTGCTTTTTCAGGAAAGTCATGATAAAATATAGGTCCGTCTATATAAAGTTGCATTCATTCTGAATCTCTTTTTACCTAAGATTTGCATAGGATAGGAAAACAATGAGAGGACTGATTTCTTTTGCGCAATTCTTTGAAGCCTGAAGCGGCCATCACCCATTTCCGGACTCTCGGGACCCCCGTGACCTGTAAGGAGTTCGGCAGCGGACATATCAACAGTACCTACCAGGTCAGGACCGACGACGGGCACGTATACATCTTACAGCGCATCAACCGCTATGTTTTCAACGATCCCAGGGCCGTCATGGAAAATGTCGGCGCAGTGACAGAGTATCTGCGCGATAAGGTAGACGATCCCAGCGAAACGCTGAATTTTTTGCAGGCTGACACGGAAGCCTATTACTATGTGGACGAGGACGGCGAATACTGGCGCTGCTATGAATTTGCCGACGGCCTGTGCCTGGAGGCACCGGAATCCGATAGAGATTTTTACGAAAGCGCCATCGCTTTCGGCCGTTTCCAGGAGCTGCTGCGGGAGTTCCCCGCTGAGACCCTCCATGAGACGATCCCCATGTTCCACAACACCGTCAACCGTTACCGCCAGTTCAAAGCGGCCCTGCAGGCTGACCGTGTGGGCAGAGCCGCTTCCGCCCAAAAGGAGATCGACTTCCTGCTGGCCCGGGAGGAAACGGCGGGGACCATCTGCCACCTGCTGGAAAGCGGCGAGCTGCCTCTGCGCGTGACCCACAACGATACCAAGCTCAACAACGTTCTGCTGAACCGTGAGACCCGCAAGGCCATGTGCGTCCTGGACCTGGACACGGTCATGCCCGGTTCTTCCCTCTATGACTACGGCGATTCCATCCGCTTCGGCGCCGCGACGGCCCCCGAGGATGAGCCGGACACGGACAAAATGGGGCTGAACCTGGACCTCTTCCGGGTCTACACCGCCGGTTATCTGGCAGCCTGCCCCAGCCTGACCGACAAGGAGCGGGAGCTGCTTCCCACAGGCGCCAAAATCATCACCCTGGAGCTGGCTGCCCGCTTCCTGACGGACTATCTGGACGGCGACCGCTACTTCAAGACCGACTATCCCGAGCACAACCTGGTTCGTGCCAGAGCGCAGATCAAGCTGGTGGCGGATATGGAGCAGAAATGGGACGAAATGACAAGAATTGTGGCGGAGGAATCCGCCAAGCACTGAGGAGTTACCTATGAATTATTTGGGCATTGAATATTCGGTAAAGAATCTCCCCTGCCTGGACGGCGACTTCATTCCCTTCGGCGTCTGGATCGACGCCTATGAAAAGGGCGCGGAAAAGCCCCTGACCATCGCCATTGAGCGCGACAAGGGCAAGATCTCCGTGCATCATACGAAAATCCACGGCACCGAGGAGTTGCGCGAGGCGGATTACCGCTATGTGGAGCGGTACGTCAAATTCCTGCTCTGGTCCATCGGCGGCTTCCGCATCTATATCTGCGGCGACAGCGATCTGGCCCGGCGGCTGCAAAAGGCATACACCCCGGAGGGCGAACGGAAATTCGACGTGCAGTTCATGCAGGATGTGTATGAGGTGCCCTTTGAGGTTATCGACTGTCCCATGGAGGACTGCCCCAAGGCCAATGAATCCTCCGTCTCCATCGGCGGACATATGGATGGCTGCCGCATCGGCTTTGATGCCGGCGGCTCCGACCGCAAAGTCTCCGCTGTCATCGACGGCAGGACCGTCTACTCCGAGGAGGTCGTCTGGCACCCCAAGACGGAATCCGACCCCCAGTATCACTTTGACGGCATTGTGTCGGCCTTCAAGACCGCCGCGTCCAAAATGCCCCGGGTGGACGGCATCGGCGTGTCCTCGGCGGGCGTTTTCATCGGCAACAGTCCCATGGTCTCCTCCCTGTTCATCAAGGTCCCCCGGGGAAAGCGGGACCTGGTGAAGTCCATTTACGACCGCGCCGCGCTGGAGCTGGGCGACGTACCCATCGTGGTGGCCAACGACGGCGACGTGACCGCCCTTGCCGGTGCCATGGGCATGGAGTGCGGCTCCGTTATGGGCATGGCTATGGGCACCTCTGAGGCCGTGGGCTATGTGGACGCCGACGGCAACGTGCTTGGTTGGCTCAACGAGCTGGCCTTCGCGCCGGTAGACCTGTTTGAGGGCGCGATGGAGGATGAATGGTCCACGGACATCGGCGTCGGCTGCAAATATTTCTCCCAGGATGCCGTGATCAAGCTGGCACCCAGAGCCGGCATCGAGCTGTCGGAGGACCTGACGCCTGCCGAGAAGCTCAAGGCCGTTCAGGGTCTTGTGGAAAAGGGCGACGAGCGGGCAAAGCGGATCTTTGAATCCATCGGCGCCTATCTGGCCCACACCATGAGGCTCTACTGCCGCTTCTACGACGTGCACCACATGATCGTCCTGGGACGCGTCATGTCCGGT